>VBFW01000094.1 GCA_005880525.1 Chloroflexota bacterium
CGGCGGCGGCGCGCTGCTGATCGGCGCGGCCGCGGCGTTCCAGGCGGTCACCGAGATCCCCACCATGGGTTTCACCCACCTGCTCACCAGGCGCTTCAGCACCGCCTCGCCGTTCGCGACCGGCTCCGCGATCTTCGTCGCGGTGTTCCTCGCCTGGGCAGTGGTCACCAACCCGGTCGCGCTCGCGCTGCTGAAGTTCGTCACCGGCATCGGCTTCGCGCTCACCTACGTGGCGGCAGTGCTGATCGCCGACGAGCTGTGGCCCGCGCGGCTGCGGGCGACCGGGCAGGTGGTGATCAAGTCGGTGATGTTCGGGCTCGCGCCCATCGCCGGCAACTTCGGCGGGGGCTACGTCTACGACACGTACGGTCCCGCCGCGATGTTCGTCATGGCCGCAGTGCTGATGGGCGCCGCCGGGATCGGCGCGATGCTGGCGGTGCCCGCCCGGCGCTCCTTGAAGAAGGTCGAAACGCCCGTGGCGCCGATCCTCCGCCTCCCAGAGCCTGCCGCCGTTCTCGAGGAACGTTGACGGGCCAGGCCTGCACAATTGGCCAATGGGTTTGAGCACGATCGTCCTCATCCTCTCGTTGGTCTGTTTCGTCGCGGCGGCGGTGGGTTGGAAGTGGCGGAAGACTGACCTGATCGCGGTCGGTCTGGCGCTGTTTGTGCTGGCCAGCCTGATCGGCCAGGTGCATATAGGCTGAAAACGTTGTTACGGCCTTAGGCCTCGATCAGGCGCTCATTCGCGCTCCTTCAACGCGCTGATGAAGTCGCCGAGCCCACCGAAGAAGCTCTCGAAGGAATCCTGCAGCGAGTTGTGCGGGTGCTCCTCGTCAGGGTCTTCCTGGTGGTGGCCGAACGGAAGATGGTGGGGCAAATCCCCACCGTGGTTCGGTGGTGAGCCCGATCGTTTGGGGCCTTCCGGCCGCCGCCGGCGCTTCGAGGCGCCCATCGAAGTGCATTTTCACCCGTGCCGATGCGCTTGCGCCGATATCCTTCCACTCGATGAAGTTGGGCGCCACTGAAACGCAGGCCTCGGGCGCCGCACCACCCGCCATCGACTTGAGCGGCGATCACGGGACGCTGCACATCCTGTCGCTGCGCTACTACGCCCTTCCGTAAGAGTTTTGTTTTCGGCTGAGGAGCGCGACCGGCTGCGCGAGCAGATCATCGCCGCGGCGCGCACGGCGCGCTGCATCACTTCGACGTCGTCGCGGGCCCGGCGACCTACCGCGTGTTTCTCATGGCGAGCACGCTGCAGGTCGACCTCGCCTTCACGCCGGCATCGAGCTTCGGCGCGGTCACGCCATCGTTCAAGGTGCTGTTCGGGGAGCCGGTCGAGCGCGAGAGATATTCGCCGCCGGCCGCGATGTCCCTGCTCGACTACGGCTGGCTGTACGCGCTCCATGCGCGCTCGAGCATCCAGCGCGGAAAGGTGTGGCAGGCCGAGTACATGATCGGCATGGTCCGCGACCAGGTGCTCGCGGCGGCATGCGTGCGCTTCGGACTGCCGTGGCGCGAAGCCCGAGGCATGGACCGCCTGCCCGCCCAGGAGAAGCATCGACTCGAAGCCGCGCTGGTGCGGTCGCTGGAGCCGGTCGAGCTGCGCCGGGCGCTGAAGGCGGTCACCGACTGCCTGGTGGACGAGATCGAACACGCCGATCCAGCGCTGGCGAGGCGCATCGAGCCTGCCCTCAGGGAGCTGGGGGTAGGTAAAACCGGGCACCGGTGACTATGATTTCCCGGTCCCAGTGGCCGATCTGAGTTACTGGCCGCCTCGCTCATGAGCGTCGACGAGAGGGCGGTCGCCGAACCCCAGCTGGCTCCAGACGTTCTTGTCGTCGCGCCGGCGCCGGCCGTCATCGCGCTGCCCGGTGCGCGCACGCTCGCCAACGCGGGCGCCACCGTCATGACGGTCGCCGCGGCTGCCGGCTTCTCGGCGATCTCGCTGTTCCGTTACGTCCACTTCGGCGCCAACGGATTCGACCTCGGCATCCAGGACCAGACGGTCTGGGGCTACAGCCGGCTGGAGGTGATCGCGAACACGGTGCTGGGCGTGCCCAACCTGCTGGGCGACCACTTCAACCCGATCCTGATGGTGCTCGCGCCCTTCTACTGGTTGTGGCCGTCGGCCGCGACGCTGCTGGTCGCGCAGGCGGTGCTGCTGGCGGTGGCCGGCATACCTATCTATCTATGGGCCGTCCAGCGAATCGGCCACGTCGCCGGCCTCGCGTTCCTGGGCTCCTACCTTTTGTTCTGGGGTGTGCTGGCGGGCGTGGTGTTCGACTTCCACCACGTCGTCTTCGCGGTGCCGGCGATATCGACCGCGCTGTACGCCACGCTCAACAAGCGTGCTGCTGCTCGATGTCGTGATGCCTGCGGTCGGGGGCGTGCCGTATCAGCACTGGACGTACCAGTCGCTCGGCAAAGGACCTCTAAGCGCCGCGCTCCAGGTGCTCGAGAACCCCCTTCGTAGCCTGCAGCTGCTGGTCACCCCGTTCGAGAAGGTCCGAGTCGGAGCCGCTTCGTTCGCCAACTGGCTGTTCCTGCCGCTGTTGTCGCCGCTGGTGCTGATCGCGGTCCCGAGCTTCCTCGAGCGCTTCTGGTCGTCGTCGCCGACCTTCTGGTCCTTCCATTACCAGTACTCGATGCTGCCCGCGCCGATCCTCACGTTCGCCGCGATCGACACCTGCGCGCGCATGCGCTCGTGGTGGCGCGGCCGCCTCGGGGGCGCGGCCTCGATCGCCTTGCCGGTCGGCGCGCTAGCAGCCTCAGCGCTGCTCAGCTTCGGAGCGGTCCAGTCGCTCGCCGAGCTGGGGAACTACGTCTCGGATGGGACCGCGGCGCAGATCCAGGGATGCCTGGACGTCATCCCGGCCGGCGCCAGTGTGGCCGCAACCGACGCCCTGGTTCCGCACCTGTCCGACCGCAGCCACATCTATGAGGTGACTACGAATTCGGACACCGACTACATCGCCATCGACGTCTCGACCCTGGGCACGTTCAACCCTGTGGACACCCAGCTGCGCGCGATCATCAATTCCTCGCTCGGAGGCGGCTACGGCGTGGCGTGCTCGAAGGGGCTGACCGCGGTGCTGATTCGAGGGTCTGGCTCCGCGCAGCTGTCCGACCAGATGCAGCACTGGCTCGGGGCAACCTGCCTCGGGTCGGCATGCGGGGCCCTTCCTTAGAGGCGGGCGACCCGATGGGCATCCGGCAGCGTTAGGGGATTGAAACCGATGGTTTGGGAGAGCCTGGGCCGGCTCGGGAGGCCGCTGGTCGTGATGCTGGCGGTGATCCTGGCGCTCGTTCTGGTCGACGTCGGGATCGTGGCCGTGCGCCTGACTTCGGGCCATCCGGTCGGCTCCCAGCAGGCCGGCCAGCAGCAGGACAAGAACGCAGGCAAGCATCCGTGCAATCACGGCAGCGAGGTCTCGAAGGCCGCGCATCAGCACAAGGGCGGCAAGAACGTCAGCGGCGTGGCCAAGAGCAACGCCGGGAAGAACGGCTCATGCAGCTCATCGACGAGCTCACAGGCAGGGTCGTCCGAGCCGGACGATTAGCGAAGAGGTGGGGCCCTCCCCACCATGTGGGGAGGTAGGTGGGGAGGTTCAAGTCGGACACCTCCGACGACGCCTCCGGCGCGCAGCCCTTGTGGGCCACGTAACGCGGCGGCCGGCGATCGGGTAATCCGCATAATCACGGTGTGAGCACAGTCGCCGGCATCCGATTCAAGGTCACCCCGACCAAGTCGCCAGTCCCAGCCGCCGAGCGCGAGCGGCGCCTGGCCAGCCCGGGCTTCGGGCGGGCCTTCACCGACCACATGATCTCGATCAAGTGGGAAGTCGAGCGCGGCTGGTATGACGCCGAGCTGCGTCCATATGGCCCCCTGTCGCTCGACCCGGGAACCGTGTTCCTCCACTACGCCCAGGGCATCTTCGAGGGGCTCAAGGCCTACCGCCAGCCGGATGGCGGCGTGGCCGTTTTCAGGCCCGACGCAAACGCAGCCCGCTTCCGCCGCTCTTCTCGACGCATGGCGCTGCCGGAGCTGCCCGAGGAGACGTTCATCGAGGCGATCGACCTGCTCCTCCAGCACGACCACGCGTGGGTGCCCTCAGCGCCCGACCACAGCCTGTACCTGCGGCCGTTCATGTTCGCGAGCGACGTGGGGCTGGGCGTGCACCTCGGCGGCGAGGTGACGTTCCTGCTCATCGCGTCGCCCTCGGGCTCTTACTTCAAGTCCGGCGTCAAGCCGGTCACGGTCTGGCTCGAAGAGAAGTACACGCGGGCCGCGCCGGGCGGCACGGGTGAGGCGAAGGCGGGCGGCAACTACGCCGGAGGCCTGATCGCGCAGGCGCAGGCGGCGCGGGAGGGCTGCGACGACGTGGTGTGGCTGGACGCTGCCGAGCACAAGTGGATCGAGGAGATGGGCGGCATGAACCTGTGCCTCATCTCCAACAAGGGCGGCCGCCCGACCCTTGTCACGTCTCCTCTGACCGGCACCCTTCTACCGGGCGTGACACGCGACTCGTTGCTAAAGCTCGCGGGCGATCTCGGCTATGGGGCGGAGGAGCGGCGCGTGAGCGTAAGCGAGTGGCGCGATGGCTGCGCGGACGGATCGATCGCCGAGGCGTTCGCGTGCGGCACCGCGGCGGTGATCACCCCGATCGGCGAGGTGCGCTCGGCGCATGGCGGCTGGAAGATCTCCGGCGGTGCGGCGGGGCCGATCTCGATGAAGCTGCGCGAAGCCCTGGTGTCGATCCAGCGGGGCACTGCTCCGGACCCGCATCACTGGATGCGTAAGCTTCAGCTATAGCTTCCAACAGCGTGTGACCCTGCGGGGTATCGCACCAATGGAGGTGCAGTGATGGCCAAGCAGAGGGTGGTGATCGTCGGCGGTGGCAGCGGCGGTGACGCCGCCGCCTTCATGCTGCGCAAGAAGGGCTTCGACGGCGAGGTGACGATCCTCAGCGCTGACCAGGATCGACCTTACGACCGTCCCTATTTGTCCAAAGAGTTCCTGCGTGGCGAGGTCGATCTGCCCAAGGTGTACCTGCACGGCGAGGAGGACTACTCGGGGCAGGGCATCGAGCTGCGCTTGAACACGCGCGTCAGCGGCGGGTCACTGCAGCAACGCAGGCTTGAGCTCGAGTCCGGCGACAACGTTGAATTCGACGTGCTCGTGCTATCGCTCGGCGGCACGCCGCGGTGGCTGCCGAGCGTGCCTCACGCGGCGAACGTCTTCACGCTTCGCACGCTGCGCGACAGCGACGCCATCAAGCAAGCGCTGCAGGCAAGCAAGCGGCTGCTGCTGGTCGGGGCGGGCTTCATCGGTGCCGAGGTCGGCGCCTCGGCTCGCTCGCTGGGCAAAGAGGTGTTGATGGTGGAAGCCGCACAGGTGCCGCTGTCCCGCGCGCTCGGCGACGAGGTCGGGCGCGTGTATGCCTCGATCCACCGCGACCACGGCGTCGACGTGCGCACCGGCACGCAGGTGGAGGACTGGCACCTCAAAGGCGACCGCGTGACCGACGTCTCCTTGACCGACGGCAAGCGGGAAGAGGTCGACATGGTGCTCCTGGCGGTCGGAATCGACCCCAACCTCGACCTGCCCAAGGCGCTGAACCTTCCCATCGAAGGCCCTGGCGTTCGGGCCGATGAGGCCTTGAAGGCCGCGGAAAACGTCTACGTCGCCGGCGACATCGCCTTCCACCACCATCCGCTCCTCGGCCGCGCGATCCGCGTCGAGCACTGGGAGGTCGCCAAGGGCCAGGGCCGCGGCATCGCCACCTCGATCGCGGCAGGCAAAAGCACTCCGTACGCCAAGGTCCCTTATTTCTGGTCCGACCAGTACGACGTCAGCCTCGAGTACCGCGGCAACGCATCGGGCGAGGACCAGGCGGTGTGGCGCGGCGACCGCGACGGCCTCCATTTCTCGGTGTTCTATCTGCGCGACGGCATGGTCGATGCGGTGCTCTCCATGAATGACAAAGAGGGCGGAGAGGCCGGCGCGAAGCTCATCGAAAGCCGGCACAAGGTCGACGCGAAAGCGCTGAGCGACAGCAAGGTCGACCTCGCCCAGCTGGCGCCGACGGGGAAGCCTAGCTAGGCCGGCACGGGCTCGACGCGGACCCGCGCGTCGACGATCACGGCTCCGTGCTCGTTCACAACGACCGGGTTGAAGTCGACGTCGGCGATCTCCGAGTGCGCGTCGGCCAGCGCCGCGACGCGCATCAGAACGTCCTCGAGGGCACCGACGTTCACGGGCGTCGCGCCTCGGTAGCCGTCGAGCAGCGGATACGTCGCCAGCGAGCGGATCATCGTGGCCGCGTCGGTGCGGCCGAGCGGCGTCAGGCGCACCTGCGCGTCCTTCATCAGCTCCGCCTGGCGCCCCGCCGCGCCGACGGCAACGACCGGCCCGAAGTGGCGGTCCTGGACGACGCCCACGAGCATCTCGACTCCGGCCGGCGCCATGCGCTGGACCATGAACGCCTGGACCTTCTGGCCGATCGCCGCCATGCGCTGCGCGATGTCCTTCGCCGCCGCCTCGACCTCGTGCGAACCCTCCAGGTCGAGGCGCACCGCGCCCGCATCCGACTTGCGGATGAGCCCGGCGACCAGCCCCTTCAACGCCACCTTGCCGCCGAGCTTCTTGGCCGCGTCGCCAGCATCGTGCGGTGTGGCAACGAGCACTGACTCGGCCGGCGCGAGCCCGTAGCAGGCGAGCAGAGCCGTCACCGCCGCGGGCGGCAGCCAGCCTGGACCCTGCGCCAGGGTCGCGGACAGAACGGCCGCGGCGCGATGCGCGTCGACACCCTCCAGCGGTGGCGCGGGCTCCGACGGCGATTGGCGCCAGGAGGCATATCGATGCGCATGGCCCAGCGCGCGGGCCGCGTCCTCCGGAAACGGGTAGGTGGGGATGCGGAGCGCGCCGGATCGCAGCAGGCTGGGCGCATCGGGCACTGACATGAACACGGCCACCATCGGTATGGCCTTGGGCAGCGAGGCCGCGGCGTCCATCACTCCGCGCGCAGCGTCCTCCGCGTTGCTGCCCACCTGCGGCGTGTAGATGATGATCAGCGCGTCCACGTCCTTCGATCCCGCGAGCGCGGTGATCGCCCGCCGGAATTCATCAGCCGAGGCCTGTGCGAGAAGCGTCACGGGGTTGTGCACGAGCGCCGTCGACGGCACGAGGCCGGCCAGCGCGGCCTTCACCTCCTCCTGCAGCTCGGGGACCTTGAGTCCTCGAAACTCGCAGGAGTCGGCGCACAGGACGCCCGGCCCGCCCGCGTTGGTGATGATTCCCACGCGGTTGCCGGCGGGCAGCGGCTGATCGCTCAGCACCTGCGCGGTTCCGAATAATTCCGCCAGCGTCGCCGTGCGGATGATGCCTGCCTGCTGGAACAGCGCGTCCTCGCTGACGCTCGAGGTCGCGAGCCGGATCGCGGACGGTCGCACGACGACGCCTGAGTGTGAGGTGGTCGCCGCGCGTGCGCCTGCGGCTGACCTGCCGCCTTTGACCGCGAGGATCGGCATCGTTCGGGCCGCACGCCGCGCGACGTGCGAGAACTCGCGCGGGTCGCCGAACGTCTCGAGATAGAGCATCACGAGGTTCGTGTCGGGATCCGCTTCCCAGTACTGCACCAGGTCGGTGGCGGAGATGTCCGCGTTGTTCCCCGACGACACGAATGACGAGAACCCGGTGCCCTGCGCGCGCGCCAGGTCGAGGATCGCGGCGCCGAGGCTGCCGCTCTGGGAGAGGAATCCGATCCTGCCCGGCAGCGGCAGGGTCGGGATGACGCTGGCGTTGAGGCTCACCTCGCGCGACGTGTTCAGAACGCCCGAGCAGTTGGGGCCGACGAGGCGCATGCCGGAGCGCCGGCAGATCTCCATCAGCTGCCGCTGGTACTCGAGTCCTTCAGCCCCAGCCTCGGCGAAGCCGGGCGAGACGACAACCAGCGCGTGCACGCCTTTGGCGGCGCAATCCTCGGCGGCCTGGACCGCCTCGGCCGGCTGGCTGGTGATCACCGCCGCGTCCACCTCGCCCGGCACGTCCTTCACCGATGTGTACGCGGGATAGCCCTCGACTGCGGCGCCGGTGCCGTTGACCAGGTGCAGGCGGCCCCTGAAGCCGCCGTTGACGATGTTGCGCAGCACGACGCCGCCCGCTGTCGGGCCCTCGAGCGGGCTGCCGATGATGGCCAGCGAGCGCGGGGCCAGGAATCGCTTGACCGCCGCTTGCGCTGACAGCGCGTGCCTGCGCTCGAAGTGCATGCCTGCCTCTTCGCTCAGAGCGGTCGGCATCTCGGCGTGGATCTCGCCAGGCTCCGAGCGCAGCCGTAGCGGGAAGCCGCTCTCGCGCAGCATGTCGAGCATGCGGTGGTTGTCCGCCTTGACCACCGCCTCGAACACCTCGATGCCGCCGCGCGCCGCGGCGTCCGCGAGCTGGGCGAACAGCAGCAGCCCAAGGCCCCGGCCCTGGAAATCGTCGGCGATGGCGATGCCCATCTCGGCGCGCCGGCCGCCGGTGACGATGTACACCGCGTGGGCGACTATGAGGTTGCCCGAGCTCGCCACCAGGCCGAACTGCGACTCGTAGTTCGAGATCACCAGGCGCTTGGCGACCTCCGCCACGTCCTGCGGCGCGGCAAAGAAGCGAAATGCGAGCGACGAAGGCGACAGGCCGCCGTAGAACGACGTCAACGCGGCCTCGTCATGGGCCTCCACCGGCCGCACGGCGACCGTCGAGCCATCTTTGAGGACGAGCGTCGAGTCGGGCGCGGGCGGGGCTGCGCTCACGGTGAGCGCAGATTACAGGCGAAGCCGCCCGCGATCCCCGGTTAGCGCATTACGGTCGCCGCCCTACGGCGACGGGATTATTCCAGGCAGCACGTAAGCCTCGATCATGGCCACGATCCCGACCAGGGTCGTGAGGATGAGGCTGTATTTGATGACGCGCGCGAAGATCGCGCCCTCGGCGCCGACCTTGTTGACCCCGGCCGCACCAACCGACAGGTTCTGAGGGCTGATCATCTTGCCCATCACGCCGCCGGACGAGTTCGTGCCGGCGGTGAGGATGGGGCTCACGTTCCCGAGCTGCTGCGCGGTCTGGGCCTGCAGCGGCCCGAACAGCGTGTTGGACGACGTGTCGCTGCCGGTGAGGAACACGCCGAGCCAGCCGAGGAAGGCCGCCACGAAGGGGAAGACGAATCCTGTCTTCGAGAAGGCGATGGCGAGGCTTGACGTCATGCCAGAGAAGTTCATGAGATACGCGATCGAGAGGATGAACGCGATGGTCACGATGGGCAGCGCGAGCTGGCGCAGGGTCTGCGCGTACACCTTGAAGAAGTTCACGCGCCGTCTCCTGACCACCATCACCAGCCACGCGACGATGCAGGCGTAGAAGACAAGCGAGCCTGCGGCCGCGAGGAAGTTCCAGTCGAACGGGTTCAGGTACGCGGTCGGCTTGGACACGATCGGCTTCTCGCGCTCGACCAGTGAGACCGGCGCGCCCTTGGCGTTGGTCGTGTAGGTGCCCGGCCAGAAGAAGTTCCAGTCAGGGAACTTGAAGGCCTGGCGATCGGCGGTCGCCGTCGGTCCGAACCACGGCGTCGGACAGAGCTTGAACGCAGGCGTGCCGCATTTGAGGTCGGCGGTGAGGTTCGTCGGCGTCGTCAGCTTGGTGAGGCCGGGCAGGTTGCCCATCTGGCCGATCAGGATCACGACCACCAGCACGACGTACATGAAGTAGGCCGCCAACGGGCTCGCAGGCTTTTGCGCTGGGGCTCGCGTCGCCGCGGCCTCACCGGGGAGGTCCGAGGACGCGCCCATCACGGGACGCGGCTGGGCCATCGGCGCCGCCGTGGCGGGCTCATCCTTGAAGCGGAAGGTCTGCGCCGGCTTCCAGACCCGAAGCAGCAGTGCGAGGCAGCCCATGGAAACGAGCGCCGCCAGGATGTCGGTGAGCTCCGGTCCGACGTAGTTGGAGATGAGGAACTGGACGATCGCGAATGAGACTCCTGTCAGCAGCACCGCCGGCAGGATCTCGCGCATCCGGCGCCAGCCCGCCAGCACGACGATCAGGTAGGCCGGGATCAGGATCGAGAACAACGGCAGCTGGCGGCCGACCATCGCCGACAGCGCTCGCGTGGTGCTCGCGGCGTCGGTGTGGCCGAGGATCGGCGCCACCAGGCCGCCCAGAGTGGTGATGGGGATGCCGATGGATCCGAAAGCGACAGGCGCTGTGTTCGCCAGCAGCGCCAGCACCGCTGCGGTCACGGGCTCGAAGCCGAGGCTCGCCATGATCGAAGCGGTGATCGCCACCGGCGCGCCAAATCCGGCGATGCCCTCGAGCAGGGCGCCGAAGCTGAACGCGACCAGAAGCGTCTGCAGCCGGCGGTCTTCGGTGAGCCGCGTCAGCGACTGCTTGATGGCTTCGAAGTCACCGCTGGCGACTGTGAGGTTATGGAAGAAGATGGCGTTGAGGACGATCCAGGAGATCGGCCACAGGCCGAAGGCCATGCCCTCGGTGGCGGCGCCGACAGTGATGCCGAGCGGCATGCCCCACACGAGCCAGCCCAGCACCGCGGCCGTGAGCATGGCCGTGATGGCGCAGATCCACGCGGGCAGGCGCAGCACAGCCAGCATGACGAAGAGGACGTAGAGAGGAAGACCGGCCACCAGGGCCGAAAGCAGCAGGCTGTCGCCAACAGGCTGGTACGCCTGTTGGAAAGTGAGCAATATGCCCATATCCCATCACCCCCGCAAACCGACTAAACCGCAGCTACCCTCAATTCAAGATCAGCGGCGCGGTTTTTGCAACTTACGGAACCCTGCGTTTGTATACAGCGGCGCGCTTCACGCGCCCTCGAAACGCGCTTTTGTATACAAACACTGGTTATCGGGGCAGCTCGGGCACCAGCCACGGGAGCGCCTCTCCCATCGGCCGCACCAGCGTCTCGTACTGGTGGGGCGTGATGAGATCGCTCGCCACCAGCGCCAGCGCAGAGCCGAAGGCGGCGTCCTCGGCCTTGTGGCCGATGTCGCCGTGCTCGGCCCTCCAGGAGACGAGGGCCTGCCCCGACTCCGTCATCCCGAACAGGGAGCTGCGCAGCGCGTCCCAGGCGGGGCCGCGGTCGTTCTGCTCGATCGCGTGGGTTGCAGCGCGTTCCGCCTCGTGGTACGCAGCGTGCCTTGTGCCGGCGGCGAAGTCGTCCCATCCC
>VBFW01000095.1 GCA_005880525.1 Chloroflexota bacterium
GCGAGCAGATGTCCGGCAGCGGCGCGAGGTACCCGTCCATCGAGAACACGCCGTCTGTGACGACGATGCGATACCGCGCGCTCGAGGCCTCTTTCAGCTGCGCCTCGAGGTCCGCCATGTCTCGATTCGCGTAGCGAAACCGCCGAGCCTTGCACAGCCGGATGCCGTCGATGATGCTCGCGTGGTTGAGCGCGTCGGAGATGATCGCGTCGCGCTCGTCGAAAAGCGCCTCGAAGATGCCGCCGTTGGCGTCGAAGCACGACGAGTAGAGGATCGTGTCCTCGGTGCCGAGGAATTCCGACAACCCCGACTCGAGCTCCTTGTGGATCTCCTGCGTGCCGCAGATGAAGCGCACTGACGCGAGCCCGTAGCCCCACCGGTCGAGCGCCTCGTGCGCGGCCGCGACCACGCGCGGATCGTCCGCCAGGCCGAGGTAGTTGTTGGCGCAGAGATTCAAGGCATCACGTTCAAGAACCGCGACCTTCGCGCCTTGCGCCGAGCCGATCACCCGTTCCGGCTTCCATAAACCCGCGTCGCGAATCTCCTGCAGCTGCTTGGTCAGCTCAGAACGCATCGAGTCGAACATGGTCAATCGCTCCAGTCCAGGACGACCTTGCCGCACTTGCCCGAGTGCCCCACGGCGAATGCCTCTTTGTAATCGCGATATGGAAACCGGTGAGTGATCACCGGCGAGATGTCGAGCCCCGTCTGCACGAAGACCGACATCTGGTACCACGTCTCGAAGATCTGCCGGCCGTAAACGCCTCGCAGCGTGAGCATCTTGAACACGATCTGCGACCAGTCGACGGGGAACTCGTGGTCCGGCAGTCCCAGGATCGCGACGCGGCCCCCGTGTGCCATGTTGTCGATCATCTCGCGCATCGCGCTCGGGACGCCCGACATCTCGAAGGCGACGTCGAAGCCTTCCTTCATCCCCAGCTGCTCCTGCGCCTCGCGCAGCCTCGTCCTGGACACGTCCACCGCCAGCGTCACGCCGATCTTGCGCGCGAGCTCGAGCCGGTACTCGCTCACGTCGGTCACCACCACAAAACGGGCGCCGTTGTGGCGGGCGACGATCGCGGCCATCAAGCCGATCGGCCCCGCGCCAGTGATGAGAACGTCCTCGGCCACTAGCCGGTACTGCGTCGCGACATGAACCGCGTTGCCGAACGGGTCGAAGATCGAGGCGACGTCCAGGTCGATCTCCGACAGGTGCGGCCAAACGTTGCCCGCCGGCATGACGATGTACTCCGCAAACGCGCCGTCCCGGTGCACGCCGATGCCAACGCTGTTGGCGCACAGCACGCGCCGGCCCGCCAGGCAGTTGCGGCAACGCCCGCACACGATGTGGCCCTCGGCGCCGACCAGCTCGCCGACGTACACCGACTCGACGCCCTCGCCCACCTCGGCGATCTCGCCCACGAACTCGTGCCCGACCACCAGAGGCACCTTCAGCGTCGCCTGCGCCCATTCGTTCCACGCGTCGATGTGCAGGTCGGTGCCGCAGATGCCGGTGCGCAGCACGCGGATCAAGACCTCGCCTGGGCCAGGCTTCGGCTCGGGCACGTCCTGCAGCCACAGGCCAGGCTCGGCCTTGGCCTTGACCAGTGCCTTCAAAGAATCACCGCGCGCGGGCTGCGGTGCTGACCGCGGCCTTGGCATCGCGCACGAGCCCTGACAGCCACGGCGTCATCTGCGCGAGGTCCTGGTCGAAGCTGCCGATCGACGGCGACCAGGTCAGCTCCCGCCGCGAGCGCGAGTCGTCGTAAAACCGCGGCTTGCTGAGCACGTCGACAGCGTAGATCCCCGGCCACAGCGGCGCCCCGGCCGGCGTGAACATCTCCTCGCCGAGCGCGCGTATGAAGGCCAGGTCGTAAGGCAAGCTGCTCACCTCGCACGGAACGTCGACGGCGCGGCTGATCGACTCCAGCACTGACCGCCACGTGGAATCGAAGCCGCCGATGATGTACGTGCGGCCCGCCTCGCCGCGGTCGGCGGCGGCAAGGCAGGCGCGCGCCACGTCCGACGCGGCGATGAAAGTCTGCTGGGCGCGTCCGCCCAGCGGCAGCCAGACGCGGCCGCGGCTCATGTCCACGAGCAACCTGGGCAGCAGCCAGTCCTCGCCGACTCCGAACACACGCGCCGGGCGCAGCACGACCACCTGCAGGTCGGAGGCCTCGCGCAGGAGCCACCTTTCTTCGAGCAGCTTCAGCTTCTCGAAGGCGTGCACCGGCTTCACTGTGCTTTTCTCGTTGATGCGCGTGTTGTGGTCTGGGCCATAGACGTCAGCGGTCGACACGAGCACCAGCTTGCGTACGCCCGCATGCCGCGCCGCCTCCACGATCCGCACCAGCATCGGCGGCGGCTGCTTGCGAAATCGCAGACGCCGGGCGGGCGCCCGCGCCAATGACAAGGTGCATTGAAGCCGCCCGAGTCTAGCTTTTGCGCCGGCGCTGCAGGCCCGACATCAGGGCACCGCGAACGTTCTCGACCACGGCAGCCGCGCGCCGGCTGAGCGTCCACCACGCCGGTGGGTCAGGACGGATCGCCTCGCCGATCGAAACCTCGATGCGACGAAACGGATAGAGGAAATTGGTCCCCGACACCGTGACAGGGCACACCGGGACGCCCGCCTGCAGCGCGAAGTAGCCGATTCCCACCTTCAGCTGCCGGATCGCCCGGCCGCGCGAGTAGCGGCCTTCAGGAAACATGAGCACCACGCCCTTGCGTTCGAGGAGCTGATAGACGGTCCGCACGCCAGCCTCGTCGAGCTCGCCGCGAGCGGGTGAGATCGGAAAAACCCCGACGAGTGGCAGCAGTCTTCGCTTCCAGGCGCGGTTGAAGACGGTCTCGCGCTTGGCCATCGTGTACGTGACCGGGGACTCCGGAAAGAACGGGATGATGAACGCCGGGTCGTACCAGGCCTGGTGATTGGCGGCGATGATGTAAGGCGGCTTCGGTATGTTCTCGACGCCGGTCACGCTGACGCGAAAGAAGGTGCGCACCAGCAGTAGAACGGCGCGGCGGATCCAGCGATACAGCCGCGCGGGGTGTGTCGGGTCCGGATGGACGAGGGGATCGAGCGGAGCTTCCACCAGCGCCCGGTACTCCGGGCTGGTGTACTGGCGAGGCTCCGGAGGTTCAGGAATCGAGGAAGCTGAGGAGCGCGCGGTTGAACTCGTCGGGGCGCTCGGCCTGGGGCGTGTGGCCGGCCCCTTCGATGATGGTCAACCGGCAGTCGGGAATCGCGGCGTGCGCGCGCGTGGCGTGGGAGATCGGAAACAGAGGGTCGTCGGCGCCCCAGATGATCTGTACCGGCACCTTCAGCTCGCCCAGACGCGGGGACACGTCGTGCTGGCCGCCGAACAGCGCCCGCGGGTGCACCAGCGATCTGACGGTGGACAGGTACGCGTTGTGGAACCCATCCGCCTCGTACATCTCGCGCAGGTTCTGCAGGTAGGTGTCGTCGATCACCTTCTCGAGGTCCGTGCTGGAGTTGGCGAATCGGCCTGCGACCCTGCGGATGGTCCGCGGAGGCGCCCATCGCAGCGCGCTGCGAGTGAAGCGCATAACGGCCTCGCCAACGCGCGGCACCGTCACCAGGCCGTATGCCATCTGGGCCATCTGCGGTCGTGGCCTCCCGAGCCCGAGCGCGTTGACGAGCACCAGCCTCTTCGCGAGGTGCGGCTTTTCGAGCGCCAGCTCGAGCGCGACGCGCCCACCGAGAGACGCGCCGATGATGACGGCGCTGCCCAGGCCGCGATTCTCCATGTAGCGCTCGATGAACCTCGCGAAGTAGCCGATCGTGTAGCGGACCTTCGGCTTCCCGGTTCGCCCGTAGCCCGGCAGGTCGGGCGCGTACACGCGATGCCGGGTCGCGGTGGGCTCGAGGTTGAAGCGCCACTCCATGTAGCCGGAGGAGCCGAGGCCGTGGATGAAAAGGACGGGGCGGCCACGCCCGCCATGGACCTGGTGGACATCGAGATCCCCGAGCCGGATCATCCCCGACTGCAGCGTCATCGCCCGGGAAGCATACGTGCGGGTTGCGGCAGCCCCTTCACCTCAGCGCCGCTCTCGAAGCGGGTCATCTTCGCGCCCTTGGCGACTGTGATCGCGCCAGGGCCGGCAGCGCGCCAGCGACCGTCGTGCCACACCGCCGCGCTGCGCTCGTCGATTCCGAGCAGCGTCAGGTCCGGCGCCGCCTCGCGCGCGGACTCGACCCATTTGTGCCCGAACGTGTCGTAGTGCGGCAGCACCGCGGTGTGCGGAACCGCGCCCAGTGCCTCCATCGCTCGCCGGCGGAAGCGGTTCGGCCAGGTCGCGCGCACAAGAGTGTGGCTGCAAAGAGCCATGGACCCGGCAGACGAGCCGGCAAGCACCGCGCCGGCGCGCCACGCGCCGAACATCGCGCGCCATACCGGCGAGTCGCGCAGCACCTGCGCCACGAGGCCCGGATCGCCGCCGGAGAGGTAGAAGAAGCCGCCCCGCCCCGCCTCATCCGCAAGCGAGGCCTTCATCGCATCGCTTCGTCTCAGCACGGGCAGCTCGCGCAGGGCCAGGCCCAGTCCGGCGAACCACTCGGTGGCGTGCGCCACTGCGAGATCCGGTCCCTGGCGCGCGGCTGCGGTGGGCACCACATACGCGGGTCCCGCGCCCGCTGCCGCGACCATCAAGCGGTCCTGCTCTTCGTTGCCGGGCTTGAACTCGTCCCCACCCACGAGCGCTAGCAGTCCCGGCATGTGGCCTGAACGTATCTTATGGCGGTGTCTGACTCGCCCCAGGTTCGCGTGCGCATCGCGCCGAGCCCGACCGGCTTCGCGCACCTCGGCACCGCGAGCACGACCCTGTACAACGTCCTGTTTGCGCGCGTGAACTCCGGCACCTTCACGCTGCGCATCGACGACACCGACATCGAGCGGAATCGCGAGGAGTACGAGCGCCTGATCTACGAGGCCCTGCACTGGCTGGGCTTCGAGTGGGACGAGGGACCCGACAAAGGCGGACCCTACGGACCCTATCGCCAGTCGGAGCGGCTGGACCTCTATCGCGAGGCGGCGGCAAAGCTCATCGGAGAGTCGAAGGCATACCGCTGCTACTGCACGCCCGAGGAGCTGGACGCCGAGCGCAAGCAGGCGCAAGCCGAGCACCGTCCTTACGTCTACTCGCGGCGCTGCCTCACCAATCCACCCACCGATCGCACCGTTTTCACGGTTCGCTTCCATGTGCCCGGCGGCGAGGTGAAATTCACCGACATGGTGCGCGGCGAGATGACCTTCGACTCGGACCTGTTCGGCGATTTCATCATCGTGAAGTCGGACGGATACCCGACCTACAACTTCGCCAGCCCCCTCGACGACGCGGCGATGCAGATCACGCACGTCATCCGCGGCGAGGAGCACCTGCCCAACACCCCTTACCAGCTGCTGGTCGTCGACGCGCTCGGCTACGCGCGGCCCCAGGCGTTCGCGCACATGCCGCTGATCCTCGCGCCGGACGGCAGCAAGCTCTCCAAGCGCAAGCATCCGGAGGCCAACCTGATGCTCTACCGCGAGCAGGGCTACCTTCCCGAGGCGATGGTCAACTATCTCGCGCTGCTCGGGTGGAACCCCGGCACCGAGCGCGAGACCTTCACGCTCGACGAGCTGGTCGCGGAGTTCACTTTCGATCGCGTGCAGCATGGCGGCGCACGCTTCGACCGCAAGAAGCTCGACTGGATAAACGGCGAGTACATCCGCTCACTGGAGGACGACGACCTGACCGCGAGGCTCAAGACCTTTCTTCCCGACCTCGACGAGGCCACGATCGAGCGTGCGGCGCCGGCGCTGAAAACGCGCCTGCGTGTGCTCGGCGAGGCGAAGGCGCTGCTCGAGTACCTGTGGGCCGACCCGCCCGCGCCCGAGCTCTCGCCCGAGGATCGGCAGCGCGTGAAGGCCGCGGCGGTCGCGCTCTCGCTCTTGCAGGAGTGGGAGCCCGTGCCGATCCATGACGTGCTCATGCAGGTCGTCGAATCGTCGGGCCTCGGCCCCAACGCGACCTTCATGCCGATCCGGCTGGCGGTCACCGGCAAGAAGATCTCGCCGCCCATCGACTACACGCTCGCGTTGCTGCCGAAGGACGTCGCGATGGCGCGCATCGCGCGCGCCATTCAGTAAGAGAGATGTTTCTCGCCATCACCATCGACCTCGAGCCGAACATCGCCCGCCTCGGGCCGTTCCTCATCACGTGGCACGGCGTCTTCGCGGTGCTAGGCATCCTGGGTGCGGCGCGCCTCGGGCTGTGGCTGGGCGAGAAAGACGGCATCGACCCACGGCGCGCGAGCGACGGCGTCGTCTGGATGGTGGTCGTCGGGCTGATCGGCGCCCGTCTTCTCTATGTGTGGGAGAACTGGCAGCTGTTCAGCAGCAACCCGCTGCGCATGTTCGCGCTGACCGAGGGCGGCATCAGCCAGTGGGGCGGCCTGTTCGGCGCCATGGTCGGCGCCTACATCTGGGCCTACCGGTCGAAGACGTCCCTGCGAAAGCTGTTCGACGGCGGCGGGCCCGCGGCGATGATCGGTCTGGCCATCGGGCGCATCGGCGACGTGATCAATGGCGAGCACCACGGCACGCCCACCACAGCGCCATGGGGAGTGCAGTACGTGAACCCCGACACGCTGGGCGAGCCCGGCAAGGTCGTCCACCCCGAGGTGGCCTACGAGATGCTCCTCACGCTCGGCCTGCTTGCGCTGCTGCTTCCATTCCATCAGCGACTGAAGGGAAAGCTTCCGGACGGAGTGCTCGGCCTCCTCTACTTCGGGCTCTATGCGCTCGGCCGCTTCTTCCTCAGCTTCTACCGGACCGACCCGTCGGTGTTCCTGGGGATGCGGCAGGCGCAGATCGCTTCGCTGCTGATGGTCGCGGCCGCCGTGATTCTGATCCCCCTGCTTCTCTATCGAGCGCGTCGCGCAAGCGAAGCGCGAGACGAGGAGCCTGCGGGTCGTGCTTGAAGTACACGTGCACGTCCTGGTGTGAGGCGGCCGCCGACCTCACGACCTCGATCCACCCCTCGAGCGAGCGCGCGTCGTATCCGCGGCGCAGCCTGAAGTAGGCGAACGGCCCCAGCTCGACCAGAGGCGCCTGCGGCCACTTCTCCTCGTCGGTCACGACCATCGCACCGCGGTGGCGCTTGATGACCTCGTATACCGAGTCGTCGAACCACGACGCATGGCGAAACTCGCAAGCAGTGGGGCGGCCAAGCGCCTGGAGCAGGCCTTCCAGCAGCTCGAGGTTGCGCTGGCGCACCGGCGGGAACTGCAGCAGCACCGGGCCCAGCCGGTCGCCCATCGTCGAGATGCGCTCCGTGAACAGGTGCGCCAGCCCGACGCGATCGAATGAGTCCGCCGAGTACGTCAGGCCGCGATTCGCCTTCATGCAGAAGAGAAACCCAGGCGGCGTGCCATCGCGCCATCTCTCCAGCGTGGTCGCGGGCGGCGTCCTGTAGAAGCTGCCGTTCAGCTCCACGCCGTTCAGCCGGCTCGCGTAGTGCTCGAGCATGCGGCTGCCGGGAAGATTCGCCGGGTAGAAGTCGCCCTTCCAGGTCGAGTAGCTGAACCCGGACGCGCCTGTGTAGAGCGTCGCCGGCCTAGGCGGTGACGCGCTGCCGCATCACTCTCTCATGCAGCTGGCCGCAAGCGGCGTCCGCCTCGCGCCCGCGCGTGTCGCGCACCGTGACGTTGAGCCCGCCGTCGACGAGCAGCTGCCTGAACTGCCGGATCGCATTCCGTGACGGCGCGCTGTATGGCGTGCCGTCGACCGGGTTGAAGGGGATGAGGTTGACATGCGCAAGCTTGCCTTTGAGCAGGGCGCTAAGCTCCTTCGCATCGCGCTCGGTGTCGTTGACGCCCGCGAGCATCACCCACTCGTAGCTGACCCTGCGTCCTGATGTCTTCGCGTATCGCTGCGCCGCGACGATCAGATCGTGCAGCGGGTACTTGCGGTTGATCGGCACCAGCACGTCGCGCAGCTCGTCGCGCGCTGCGTGAAGCGAGACCGCCAGCGTCACCGGCAGCTTCTCTGAGGAAAGCTGCTCGATGCGCGGGATGACGCCGCTGGTCGACAGGACGATGCGGCGCGGGCTGATTGCGAGGCGCTCGGGGTCCGACATTCTCCGCACCGACTCGATGACAGCGTCGTAGTTGATGAACGGCTCGCCCATGCCCATGAAGACGACATGCGACAGCCGCCTGCCCTCGTCAGCCAGAAGCCGCGCCGAAGCGATCGCCTGCTCCTCGATCTCGTGCACTGCCAGGTTGCGGCCGAAGGGGAACTTGCCAGTGGCGCAGAAGGGGCACCCGACGGGGCAGCCCGCTTGCGAGGAGATGCACAGCGTGCTTCGCTCCGAGTAGCGCATCACGACCGCCTCCACCGTGTGCCCGCCGTCGAGCTCGTAAAGCGTCTTTGTGGTCAGGCCGCTGTCCGCGTCGGTGCGCGCCACGGGCTTGAGCGAGCTCAGACGAAACGAGGCCTCGAGCTCGGCGCGCAGCGGTCGCGGCACGTCGCGCATCTCGTCGAACGTCGCGGCCCCGCGCGCGGCCCACGCCAGCACCTGGCGGCGCCGGTACGGGGCGGCGTCGTGCACGGCAAACCACTGGTCCAGGTCTGCCACCGCCACCGAGAGCAGAGCAGGTTGCTCTTCACGCATCGCAGTCACGATACTGACTCGAAGATCTCCTCGGCTCGCGTGTGCCTGACGCGCACAGCGCCCTCGTCGGCCAGCTTCTGCAGGTGCGCACGCATCGTCATCTCGGCGGCGCGGGTGAGCTCTTCACCGAGCTCAGAGCCGTAGACGCGCTGCGTCAGCTCGCTCAGCGTGCCAGCCCCGCGCGCGATCGCCGCGCGCACCTGCGTCTCGCGGTCGAGGCGATGCGCGCGGTATTCCTCCAGCTTCGCGACCGCTTCGGTCACTGGGTCCCAGTGGCCCGGGAACAGGATCGCGGGGTTGAGCGCGACCAGCCGCGTTAGCGAGCGAAGGTAAGCGGCCACGTCGCCCTCTGGGTAGGTGACCATCGAGCTGCCGCGCCCGAGCACAAGGTCGCCCGTGAACAGCGCGCGGTCGGCGGGCAGCCAGAACGCCAGGTGGTCGGCGCTGTGGCCCGGCGTATGCAGCGCGGTGATGTTCAGGTTGCCCGCCCGCACGACGTCGCCGTCGGCGAGCTCGGGAAACCTGCGCACCGATGCGCGGTGCTTCGACGCGACGCGCTCCGCCAGGGGCAGGTGATCGGGATGCGAGTGCGTCACCAGCACGACCGCGACGGTCGTTCCCTTCAGAGCGCGGTCGATGGCCGCGAGATGCGCGTCGTCCTCCGGGCCGGGGTCGATGACGACGGCCACCGAACCGGCATCGATCAGCCACGTGTTGGTGCCCGGCCCCGTGTAGGGACCTGGATTCGGCGCGACGACGCGCCGGACGACGGACATCGGGTCAGCGGCCTGCGTAAGCCGGGAGGTACACGTCCGCGCACCCGTCGGAGCCCACGTCCAGCCAGCCGTTGAGGTGCGTGTCGACGATGAGTCGGATCAGGGGCTCGCCCATCTCGGGCACCGGCAGCGGCGCCGGCTCGGGATCCGAGCAAACGCTCACCTTCCACCAGGCGCCGACCGCCTGCGCGGTCACGTCGAGGTTGCCGCCGCCAAGCCAGTCGCGCAGCCGCGTGAATGCCTCGACCAGCGCCGGCTCGGAGCCGAGCACCGCCGCATCGTCCGGCATGCGCCGCGTTGCGAAGGGCATCGCGCCGTTGAGCACGGCCCCGAGCACCACGCCGCGCGGGCGCTCCTTGGGAGCGTTGGCGGCCGCCTCGAGCGCTGCGGCGCGCCGGCCCACCTCCTGCGCCTGCTCGAAGACGGTCTCCATCAGCTCGGGCCGGCCGAACGCGGCCTGCCGCGCCGACTCCTGCAGAGCCAGCACCGCCGATCGCAGCTTGTGGCCGAGGCGCCCGACCAGGTGTGTGCGTTCCTCCTCCGCGATACGAGCACCCATCTCGGCGCTGCGCCGCGCGGTCGCGAGCCCTCCGCGCTCGGCCCAGCCCACAAGATGTCCCCCCAGCGCGAGCGGCTCCCACGGTCCGCCCGGCGGCGGGAACGCCGTGTCGGCCGGCCCGTGCCGCTTGCGGTCGGGCACCGACTCCATGCCGCCGCCGACCCGCACCCACATATGAGTTGTGGTGCCGGAGGCCGTCACGAGCGAAATGCCGGCACCGTGAACTTGAAAGTCGTCCCTTCCCGGTTGCTGGAGGCCACCCAGATGCGGCCACCGAACGAGCGCTCCACGACCAGCCGGCACAGGTACAGGCCAAGGCCAAGGCCACCCTGCGAGCGGTTGCGCCCGGCCGGCCCGGTTTTCTCGAACAGGTCCTGCAGGCTGCCAGGCGGAAGGCCGGGTCCCCCGTCGGCGACCGTGATCTCGAGCCATCCCGAGTCGATGGTGCGGGCCTTCACCTTCACCTGGCTCAACGTGTACTCGAGCGCGTTGCCGATCAGGTTCGTCAGCACCTGCTGCAGGTGAGTCGGCTCGCAGTAAGCGCGAGGCAGGTCGGCATGAAGTTTCACATCCACCGCTTCGATCCGGTCTGCATAACGGTGGGCGAGCACCGTTATCACGCCGTCCATCGCGGGCTTCAGCTCGATCGGCTCCGGGTTGGGCTCGAAGTGCTTGGTCTCGAGCTTGGCGATGATCAGCTGGCTCTCCACCAGGCTCAGCAACCGGTCGGACGACTCGTAGGCCTCCTGCAGCAGCTGGCGGCGGCCCTGGTTGTCGATGGTCTCGTCCCACTGCATGATGCCGGCGAGCGTCGTCTTCATCGCGGCGGCCGGGCTTCGCACCTCGTGGCCGATGGCGCGGAGCATCAGGTCTTTCGCCTCCAGCGCGAGGCGCTGCGCGGTCACGTCTTCGTGCAGGGTGAGGATTCCAGCGGGCTCGCCTTCGAGGCCCGGGATCTCTACGCGCCGCACGTTCACGATGCGGTTCGGGTTCTTCATGCGCAGCTCGGCTGTTCCTTCGGCCACGCCGTCCTCACTGTGCTCCGCGCCAGCTGACGCGTAGATCTCGGCGAGCGTCTGGCCTGGCATGTCCGCGGCCTTCAGCCGGTAGATGGCCTCGACCTCGGGGTTGGCGTACACGATGCGGCTGTCGGCGTCCTCGAGCATCACGCCCACCGGCGAGTGGCGGAGGATGGCCTGCATCATCCGGCGCTCGCGGTCGAGCTGGTCGACCAGCTCGAGCTGGCCCACGAGCACCGCGGCCTGGCCGGCAAGCACGCCGGCGAGCCTGCGTGTCTCGGAGGCGCCGGCCGTCATGCGCGCCACGAGCAGCCCGGCAAGCCGCCCTTCCACCTGGATCGGGATCGCGAACGCGTCAGGCGGC
>VBFW01000332.1 GCA_005880525.1 Chloroflexota bacterium
GTGGGTGTTGCAGTACCACCCTGAGCAGCGCCATGCGCCTCACCAGTCGATCACGGCGGCTCTCGCGCCGCCTTTGCACCTTCCGTACCACCAAAAGAAGAGAACGCTCGACTGGGCAAGCATGGCTATCCGAAAGGGCGGTTCAGCGGCCTCGGATGGTTCCTAAGACTCCTCACCCCTGACCACTCGATCCCTCACCCCTGACCCCTACGCGCCAAGCGCGGTGCGGACGCGTTACTCACGCTGTATTTGTGCTCCCAAAGGGAGAGGGTGCCATTCAGTTTTGACCTACCACATGGGGCCAGGCGTCGTAAAAGCTCGTGTCGATCGAGCCGGCCTCGACGCCCGAGCCGAGGTCGTAGATGTAGGTCGTGCCGCTGAATGGCGGGCCGCCAAGCCCGCATGGGCTGGCCGTCGTACAGGGCGTCTCGCCGGCGTACCACACGAGGCTGGCGGTCGCGAAGATGGCGCCGACCCTCGGGCTCGGCGAAAGCTGCTGAATCGCCCCCGAAGCGGTGGTCAGGTCAAGCGACTCGGCGACATGGTTGCTCTGCGCGTTGAGCAGGGAGAACACCATGCGGCTCCCATCCGGGCTCGCGTGCGGGTGGATCCAGGCGGTGCCGTTGCTCACCGCGACCACGCCACCGGGCGCCCACGACTGCACGCCGGCGCTGGTACGGAAGTACAGGCGCGCGCCGCTGCCCGCCCACGCGGCCATCGTGCCGTCGGTGCGGGTGTAGGCGACGCTGCCGTCCGAAACGCGATGCACCCGGATTGGCGTGGGTGTGAACGTCTGCTCGACCGCGACGTACTGGCCGTCGGCGGAAAAGCCGACGAAGAGGTCATCGCTGTCGGGGTTCGCTCCGCGCGCGGGTACGGCGCCGAGGTCAGCCAGCAGCCGGTCGCCGGCTGACGACAGCAGGTGCCATCTCATGTCCTGGTTCGAGTCCGAGTCGATGTAGGTCAGATGGCTTCCGTCAGGGCTCCAGTTGTATGCCCACGATCCAAATCCTCCGTAGCTCCATGCACGCACGAGCGAAGTCGCGCCCGTCGCCATGTCGAAGATGTACAGCGCGCCTGCGGCGCCCTGGTCGCCGCTCGCCGTGACGATGTAGGACAGCCGCGTGGCGCTGATGAACCTGAAGTAGCTGCCGCCGCCGAGCTTGCAGCGGTTGGCCGGGTGGCCGATGTCGGTGATGTCGCGAACGATGATCCCGGACACGCTGCGCAGGTTGACCAGCACCAGCTTGTTGCCGGCGGACGGCGGTGCTGTACAGGAGGCTGAGACGGGCGGCACGGCGCCCGCGACAGGGGTCGGGCTGGGGAAGGGCGCACCCGACGAAGTGGGGGAGGAGCCCGCCGTGGCGCTCGCGCCGGCAGAATGCGAAGGGGTCGGGTGAGAGGCGGTGCTGCTGCTCCCGCAGGCCACCAACATCATGGCTGCAGCCAGCCCCAGGCACTTACGCAACCGCATGCGAGGCGCGATTCTACTCCTGACCAATAGAATCGCCCGTCGGGATGATCGATGAGCT
Organism: Chloroflexota bacterium; assembly: GCA_005880525.1. GTDB lineage: Bacteria > Chloroflexota > Dormibacteria > Dormibacterales > Dormibacteraceae > CF-118. Next base: position 1,533 of record VBFW01000332.1, read on the forward strand.
GAAGGTCGGGGTGGTCATCCCCGCGTACAACGAGGCGGCGTCGCTATCGCGGCTGCTGCCGAAGATCCCCCGCGATCTTGTGGACGAGGTCGTCGTTGTCAACGACGGTTCAACGGATCAGACCTCCGCTGCGGCACGGTCAGGCGGCGCGACCGTCATAGACCGGCGGGAGCGGGGTGGCCCAGGTCCGGCGATCCGCGACGGTCTCGACCTGTTGCGGTCGCGGAAGTTCGACCTCGTCGCGGTAATGGCATCAAACGGCAAGCACGATCCGGCGCAGCTGCCCGATCTCATCAAGCCGCTGGCCGAACAGAAGCTCGACCTCGTGCGGGGCTCGCGTCACCTCGCAGGTGGAGGACACGTGAACATCCCCTGGCACCGGCTGGTCATGATCCAGGTCTTCACCCTGCTGTTCTCGATGCTGGCAGGCAGGCGTGTCACCGACGCGACGGGCGG
>VBFW01000333.1 GCA_005880525.1 Chloroflexota bacterium
ATTCCGACTCGGCGCCTGGCTTGCGCCATGGGGTCAGCGACGAGATGTCGAGGGTCGGGTCCGGCATGCCGGCGATGATTTTTGCGAGCAGCTGCGCCACCGGCGGCGCGTGCATCACGCCATGGCCGCCGAAGCCCGCGATCATCCAGAGCCCGTCCTCGACCTCGCCGACATAGGGATGTCCGTCGCCGCCCAGGTCGACGTTCGCCACCACGTGCTTGGCGATGGGCACGTCGACGATGGACGGCGCGCGCACGCGCGCCAGGTCTGCGTAGTGGTCGAGCATCTGCACGTGCCCATAGCCGGGCGGGTTCTCCTCGAGCAGAACCGCGATCAGCAGGCCGCCGCTTTCGCGCTCGATCAGGAGTCCTGTGTCGAGATCGATCGTCAGCGGCACCAGCTGACCGGCAAGCGCCGGTTCGGTGATGGCCGCGTACAGGGGAACTGGATGAATCGTCAGCTCGAGGCCGAACGCTCGGAGCAGGTCGCTGGACCAGTAGCCGGTGCACAGCACGACGCGGCCGGCGTCAACGACCTCGGGGCCGGTGACACGCCACCCGGAACCTGACCTCTCGAGAGACTTCAGGTCCCAGTGCTCGCGGATGCGCACGCCGCGACCCCTCGCAGCCTTCGCGAGCGCATGCACGCCATCAGTTGGCGTGACCTTGCCGTCGTGCGGCGTGTAGGTCGCGCCGAGGAGGCCGTCGGTGCCGACCCAGGGCGTCAGCTCCTTGATCTGCTCCACGTCGAGCACATCCACGTCGGTCAGGCCCATCGATCGCTGCAGCTTGGCCGCCTCTGCCAGCTTGGCGACGATGTCTGCGTTGCCGCTCATGAAGAGGTAGCCGTTCTCGTGCCACGGCACCGGCGAGTCGAAGACTCGCTCGGCGGTGCGCCAGAAATCGAGGCCGCGCCGCGACAGCTCGATCTCTAGCGGAGTGCTGAACTGCTGCCTCACGCCGCCGAAAGATCCGCCTGTCGAGCCGCTGCCGAGCTCGTCGGCCTCGACGAGCAGCACATCGGTCTCGCCTTCCTGGGCCAGGTAGTAAGCGAGCGCGCAGCCCGCGATCCCACCTCCGACGATGAGCGTGCCGACAGGCTGCGACATCGAGGCCAAAGCTACCATGGCCTAACTCAACGCAAGAGAGGAGGGTCGCGCATGTTCTCGTTCGACGGCAGGAAGGCGCTGGTTACCGGTGGCGGGCGTGGCATCGGTCGCGCGATCGCGCTCGCGTTGGCGCAGCAGGGCGCTGACGTTGCGATCGCGGCTCGCGGCCGCGATGAGCTCGAGCACGTGGCCGGCGAGATCCGCGCCCACGGGCGCAAAGCATCGGTGCACGTGGTCGATATGGGTGACACTCGCAAGGCGGTCGAGATGGTGGACGCCGCCGCCAAGGCGCTGGGCGGCCTCGACATCCTGGTCAACAACGCGGGCGGCATCACTGAGCGTCAGGGTTCGATCGGTCCGCTTGCGGAGACGACCCTGGAAGCTTTCGATGAGATGTACGCGCTCAACGTGCGGTCGCCGCTGTTCGCGGCGGTGGCGGCATCCAGGCACATGGCGAAGCAGGGCAAAGGCGGCGCGATCCTGAACATCGTCTCCATCGACGCAGTGTTCCCCGCGCCGACAGAAGGCATCTACGGCTCGGCCAAAGCGGCGCTCGTCAACATCACCAAGGTGCTCGGGTACGAGCTCGGCAAGGACCGCATCCGCGTCAACGCGATCGCACCGGGCGTCATCGAGACGCGTCTCACGGAGCCATGGCTGAAAACCGAAGAGCAGCGGGCGGACCGCGCGTCGTTCTATCCGCTGGGCCGAGTTGGAGTCCCCGACGACGTGGCCGCGGCGGCGGTTTACCTGCTCTCCGACGAGGCAGGCTGGGTCTCAGGCAATGTGCTGTACGTCACTGGCGGCCAGCTCGCCACCAGCGACGTGTTCAGGTGGGTGCGCAAGCACAACCCGGTCCCGGACTCGTCAAGGATCTGACGCGACCTCGTTGCGCAAGGACGTTGCCACCCTCGGGCTGATCTGGCTGACCGCGTTCAACCTGCGCGTGCTCCTCTTTGCCATCCCGCCCACCCTGCCCGCGATGCGCGCCGACCTGGGCCTGAGCTACTTCGCCACGGGCTCGATCACCTCCGTGGCGGTGCTCGCGCTGGGCATCGCATCGATCCCCGGCGCTCTTTTGGCCACTCGCTTCGGCGCGCGGCGCCTCGTGACTGCATGCGCCGCCGGCCTCGCGATCTTCGGCGCCGCCATCACGCTGCCGCCCGGAGCCTTCTGGGTCTTCGCCGGCGCCGCTCTGCTTACACTGTCGATCGCGATCGCGCAGCCGCCCCTGGCGGTGCTGATCCGCCGCTGGTTTCCCGCGTCTATCACGCGGGCGAGCAACCTATACGCGAACGGCCTGCTGATGGGCAACGTCCTTGGTGCATCGCTGTCGCCCTTCATCTCGCAGGTCATCGGCTGGCGTGCGATGTTCCTCGTGTGGGCCGCGGTCGCCGCCATCGGTGCTCTGCTCTGGGC
>VBFW01000096.1 GCA_005880525.1 Chloroflexota bacterium
TCTCGGCGTTGTAATCGGCGGTCAGGAACGCGTCACGCTCGCCCAGGCCGGGCATCGGCATCCAGGCCACGATGTCCGTCAGCCACACGTATGCCGCGGTCTTCAGCTCGGGGTTCTCGTGCAGGAAGTAATCGACCTCCCATGCCTCGTCGCCGATCCAGAGGTCGTAGTCCTTCGAGCGCACCGCCTCCAGGAACACCATGAAGTTGGAGATCAGGATCTCGTCCATGCGACGGAACGCTTCGAAGACATGCAGTCGATGAGGCCCCGACTCCCGCTCGATGTGCATGGATTCGCTGGCCAGGTCGCGGCTCATCGGATGGATCCGTTCGCGACTGGCTTCCAGCACTCGTGTCACCGGATCCTGGGCTAGCCAGTCGATCTCGAGGCTGGGCACCAATTTGCGCAGCTCCCTCGCGATCGCAACGTCGCGGCGCGCATGGCCGAGGCCGATTGGCGAGGAAACGAAGATCGCCCGGCGCGGCCGGCGCAGCGCCCTCCGGTGTACCGGCGGCTGCGGCGCGGCCGGGAGCAGGAAGTCGCGCATGGCGAGGTTGACGGCTACAGGATCGCGAGCGTGCGGCCCATGCCCTGAGCCTTCCATCTGGAGGAATTGGCCGCCGGTCACCTCCGCGAGCGCGGCGCCGTTGCTCAAGGCAACGATCTCGTCCTCGTCGCCATGGATCACGAGCACGGGGCAGGACACGCGGCTTGCCAGCTCGTTGATGCGAGGTTGCATCAGGCTCTGCCCGTCATGCGTCGCGATCAGGACCTCGGGCGTGCTCTGCAGCCCCCAGCTGATGCAGTCTTCGATCTGCTTCGTCGAGTGCGGCTCGGGGAAGAGCCGGCCGAAAAAGAACTCCAGGAAGCCACGATGGTCTAGGAGCCAGTAGTTGGCGTTGTATTTCATCCAGTCGACGTACTCGTCGTGCTCCTCGCGGAACGCCACATCGGCTGACGCTCGGACCTCACTGAAAGGAGGAACGAGCGGGAGGGCGGGCGCCACGAAGACAAGCGACTCGACCCGCTCCGGGTGCTCGGCCGCCATCAGCAGCGCCCATCTCGCGCCATTGGACAGCGATACGATGCCGGCCGATCGCGTGTCGCTGTCGTCCATGACCGCCAGGCAATCGGCGGCGAAGGTCTCATCCGTGTACGCCGCTGCGCCTTCCGGGCGGTCGGAAAGGCCGTTGCCACGACCGTCCATCGTCAGCACTCGGCAGTGCCTGGCGAAGTACGGGACCTGGCACTTCCAGAACCGCGAGTCGACGATCGACCACGTCGGCAGGAAGAACACTGTCCGGTCTCCTTCGCCGTACACCTCCCGGTGCAGGCGAACACCGTCTCGAACCGTGTAGCCCTGATGATCCGGCTGTCTTGGCCTCATATCCCTTCTCGCTTCCCTAGCCGCAATTCTCCGCTCGCCAGGTCAAATGAGAAGGCGGGCGCACGTTGCGCCCGCCCGTCAGCTCGTTATGGCCGAGCTTCGTAAACCAGGTTGAACGGCGTCTCCGCCACGCGGCGGAACCGCGTGAAGCCACCTGCCGTGGCGACATCGCGGATGCGCGCCTCGCCGGCCTGCGCCCCGAGCGCCAACCCGACGTCCTGCGAGAGCGAGCTCGGCGTGCACAGGAAGGTCGAGAACGCGTAGTAAGCGCGCCCGACCGGGTTGAAGTTCTGCTCGGTCCGATCGCCGGCGCTCGGCTCGACGATGAGCCATGTGCCATCGGGAGCGAGCGCCTGGCGCACGTGGCGCGCGGCGCCCACCGGGTCGCCCATGTCGTGCAGGCAGTCGAACATCGCGACCAGGTCGTAGTCGTTGCCTGGAAACTTGGCCGCGGGTGCGATTTCGAATTTGGCGGAGTCCTGAAGCCCGGCGTCCTTTGCCTTCTGGCGGGCGAGGGCGATCGACTCCTGGTGGTAGTCGAAGCCGGTGAACTTCGACCGCGGGTAGGCCTGCGCCATGAGCCGCGTCGACGCACCCAGCCCGCAACCCACGTCGGCGACCTTTGCGCCCACGCGCAGCTTGGCGTCGATCCCATCCAGCGCGGGTAGCCATGCGCTGACGAGGTTCGCGTTGTAGCCGGGGCGGAAGAACCGCTCGCAGCCCGTAGCGACGCCCGGGTCGTGCTGGTGCCAGCCGAAGCCGGCCCCAGTGCGGAACGCCGACTCGATTTGCGACTCTGCCTTCAGGCTTGCCGTCGCCAGCTCGAACGCGCCGCAGACGAACGCCGGACTGTCTTCGTTGGCCAGCGCGAGCGCGTGCTCCGCGGGCAGCTCGTAGCGCTGGGTGGCCGGGTCGTAGGTGACGAAGCTGCCCGCCGCCTGGGCGTTCAGCCACTCGCGGACGTACCGCTCCGAGGTGCCTGTCTTCTCGGCGAGCTCGGCAGACGTGATGGGGCCTGACTGCGCCATCGCCTTGTACAGGCCGAGCCGATCGCCGAGCACGATCAGGCCGGCGTTCACGGTCGCTCCAAGCTCTCCGACCAGCTGCCCGAGAAATGCGTTGAGCTTGTTCTCGTCGATGATTGATGTCTGTACCGCCATTTGGCCTTCCTCCAAAAGTGAGATGGTTCTGACCCTAGGTTCGGGTGGCCGGGGTCGCATCCGGGGCCCCACCTAGTTGTTCGCCGAAGGCACAGGGACGATGCTGCTAGGCCGAGATGTAGAACTGCAGGCGGTCGACCAGGCTCTCGCCGCGGCGCGCCTGGGCAAGAGCTCGCGCCTCCTGATCCGCGGCGAGCCGGGGATCGGCAAGACAGCACTCCTGGATCACGCCGTCGAGAAGGCCGGCTCCATGCGGGTGCTGACGGCGCGGGGTGTGGAGTTCGAGGCCGACGTGCCCTTCGCCGGCCTGCACGATCTCCTGCACCCCACCCTGGGACTCCTCGACCGCCTGCCTCCGATCCACGCGTCGGCGCTGCGATCTTCGTTGGGCCTTGGGCCACGAATCGAGTCCGACCGCCTGATCATCGGCGCGGCCGTCCTCGGCCTGATCTCCGCTTACGCGGAGGATGCTCCGCTGCTCATCACCGTCGACGACGCGCAGTGGCTTGACCGGGCGTCATCCGAGGCCATCGGGTTCGCGGCTCGTCGCCTTGTCGCCGACCCTGTGGCAATCCTGATCGCGGTCCGCGAGGGCGAGGAGTCACCGCTTCTCGCCGCCGGCCTGCAGGACATCACGCTCGGCGGGCTGGACCAGACATCGGCCACTGCGCTTCTCGAGAAGGCCGCCGACGGCAAAGTTCCGGCCGACGCTGCGCGCCGGATGCTCGAGGCGACCGGTGGCAACCCGCTCGCGCTGCTCGAGTTCGGCCGCGATGTGCATCGCAGGCCTTCGTCGCCGCATCACGACCTGCCCGTCGCGACCAGCGTGGAGCGCGCCTACCTGCGCCGCGCCGACGGCCTGTCCGTGGGAGCCAGGAATGTGCTGCTGCTGATGGCAGCCTCAGGGATGGCCGACCTGGGACTGGTGCGGCGTGGCGCGACCGCGCTTGGGCTGGAGCCTTCCGACGTCGAGAGCGCGGAAGGTGCCAGGGGGCTCGTACTGGAGCGTGGAGGCACCGTCGAGTTCGTGCACCCCCTTGCGCGAGCGGCGATCTATCACGCGGCCTCGCCCACCGACCGGCGCGCTGCGCACAGGGCCCTCGCCGACGCGATGACAGACCCCAATGACTCCGATCGCAAAGCCTGGCATCTGGCGGCGGCCGCCCACGGCTGGGACTCCACGGCGGCTGCGGCGCTGGAAGCTGCGGCTCGACGAGCTCGCGAGAGCACCGGCTACGCGGCCGCGGCCAGCGCATGGAAGGAGTCGGCGCGGCTCACCGAACCTCTCGAGCTTCGCGCCACCCGGCTCTTCAATGCCGCGGAGAGCGCCTGGCTCAGCGGCCAGGCGGAAGAAGCGATCGAATCACTTGACGCAGCTCGCGCACTGGCACAGGGTCTGGAGCTGCGCGTCGACGTCGACACCCTGAACGGCCTCATTGCAGTCCGGCGCGGCGCGGTGGCCGAGGGCCATCGACTTTTGCTCGGCGCGGCGGAGGCCATCCAACCCGTCGACCGGCTCAAGGCCATCCGAATCCTTAGCGACGCGGTGATCTCGAGCATGGGCGCCGGCCCCGCCAACCTCCATGCCATTGCACGGAAAGGTCTCGACCTGCTGCGGACCGACGATCCCCCCGAGTTCGCGATCCCCGCGCATGTCGCGTTTGGCTCGTCGGCGGTGCTTGCCGATCCGGGATCGGGTGGCCCCCAGCACCTGCAGGAGAGCGCTCGATTGTTCGAGAGGGTGCCTCCCAACAATGCCGATCCGCTGCTGCTGATGTGCGCAGCGATCATCGGGCTCTTCCTGCGCGACACCGACGCCGGGCGTGTGCTGCTCGATCGCGCGCTGACCCTCGCGCGCGACCATGCTCCGACCGCGGCGCTTCCCGCCATTCTCTCGTTGCTTGGTCGCGATGCCGCGGCAACCGATCGCTGGGCGCTGGCACGAGCCCAGTACGAAGAAAGCGTGCGCGTCGCTCGCGAGACCACACAGATAAGGTGGGTGGCGGGGTCCACCGCGGGCCTGGCGTGGCTCGACGCGCTCGAGGGCCGCGAGGATGAATGCCGAGCCCATGCCGCGGAGGCAGCGGCACTCGCCGACGAGTACGAGCTCGCGTTCTACAAAGCGTGGTCGATGATCGCCCTCGGCCAGATCGAGCTGGGGCTTGGGCGGGCGGAGCCGGCGCTCGAGCGGTTCACCGAATGCGAGGAATTCCTGGACTCGGTTTCCATCAACGACCCGGACCTCCTGCCAACACCTGACATCGTCGACGCGCTGGTGCGTCTCGGGCGCATGGAGGAGGCCAGGGCGGCTGCGGGCCGTTACCAGCGTGGGGCGACGTTGAAAGGTCTGCCGTTCGCTCTCGCGCGTGCCGCCCGGGCGCAAGCCCTGGTGGCGGACGACGCCGCATATCGCGAGCTGTTCGAAGCAGCGCTCCGCCATCACGACGCGACGCCCGACGTCTTCGAGCGCGCGAGAACGCAGCTCTATTACGGCGAGCGCCTGCGCCGAAGGCGAAAGCGCGTAGATGCGCGAAATCAGCTCCGCTCGGCCTTGAAGGTGTTCGACCAGCTCGGGGCCGCTCCCTGGGCGGAAAGAGCCCTCGCCGAGCTGCAGGCCAGCGGGGAGACGGCGCGGGTGCGCGACGACAGCCACCGCCAGCAGCTCACTCCTCAGGAGCTGCAAGTGGCCCTGACGCTGGCCGAGGGTGCGACCACGCGCGAAGCCGCCGCGCGGCTCTACCTGAGCCCGAAGACCGTCGAGTATCACCTGCGCCACGTCTACGACAAGCTGGAGGTTCGCTCGCGTGAGGAGCTTCGGACCGCACTCCGATCCGCCTCACCGCCCGCTCGTTCTCGGAACGCGCTCATGTTCACCGACCTCGCGGGCTCGACCCTCCTGGTGGAGGCGATCGGAGACACGGCATGGCGCGACCTGAGCACCTGGATGGACGCTGAGATGAGGCGCTGTTTTCAGGAGCACCACGGCCGTGAGGTCGACCACGCCGGCGACGGGTTTTTCGTCGTGTTCGAGTCGGCCCGCGATGCGATCGACTGCGCGAGCACGATCCAGCGCAGGCTGTCGAACCACCGTCGTCTGCACGGGTACGCGCCGCAGGTTCGCATCGGCATCCACTGGGGGGAGGTCGACGGCTCCGGCTCCACAGTCCGAGGCTCTGCCGTCCACCGCGCGGCGCGGCTTTGTGAGGCAGCCGGACCTGACACAATCATCGCTTCGCGCGAAGCGCTCGAGGCAGGAGGCAAGCCGGTCGCCGGCCTACAAAGGTTGGCGCTGAAGGGCATCAAAGAACCGGTCGAAGCGGCCGAAGTCAGGTGGACGGCGGACTAGTACCTCCGCCCCCGGGTCGATTGCCCGGTCCGGAACCGAATATTTGAGCGAGGTGTAGTAGCGCTGTGCGGCTCTCCACGCTGGGAAAGGTCGGTGCTGCGATTGCGGTGGTCGCCGTGGTGGCCGCGGTCGGCGGCGTCACCTTGATCATCCATGGCCGGCCACAGCCGTTGGGCCTCGCGCCGACTGCTCAGAAGTCCCCGGCGCCATCACCGTCCCCGGACGATCCGCTGGCGCTGGCGTGCCGCAGGCCGGCAGTGCGCGGCAATTCGACGCCGGGAATCGATGGATTGTGGGCGACGCAGCCGGGTTCGATCGCCGGCTACCGCGCCCATGAGAAGTTCGCCGAGCTGACCTCTCCCCATGATGCAGTGGCGAGAACAGGGCGGGTCAGCGGCTGGATCCTGGTCGCCACCAGCGCCGACTCAGTGCTGCTCCTCACCGGCTGCATCGCTGTCGACGTGCGGACGTTGCACAGCGTCGACCAGCTTCCAGGCTTCGACACCAGGGACCGCGACAAGAGCGCCAGTGACATGCTCGGCGCACCCTCGTACCCCTTCGTGATCTTCCAACCTTATCCAGCCTCGCTGGTCCTGGACCCGAGGTCCACCGCCGTCCAGCACGCACGCCTTTCAGGCGATCTTCGGATCCGCGACGTCACAAAGCAATCCACGTTCTCGCTTGACGTTCGTCTAAATGACAACCAGCTTTCGGCGGCCGGGGACACGACGGTTCAGGTCGGAGACTTTGCCATCGAGGTACCTCAGGCGGCCGGTGGTTTCGTAAGTGTCGACCCTCAAATCACGCTTGAGGTTTCACTCGTCCTCCTCAAGGTTTGAGTCCGAGGTGGCGCGATGCCGGCCCGAGGCGTAGCGTTATTCAGACCAGCAGGGAGGGTGGGCATGAGCACCGACGGTGCCTTCGATCGCTTCACCAGGACAGTGGACGCCGCGGCCGCCATCGCAGGCATCAAGGACGCGGCGCTGCTGGAGCGAATCAAAACTCCTGATCGCATCCACGAGGTGTCGATCCCAATCGCGCGCGACGACGGCTCGCAGGCGATCTTCACCGGCTACCGGGTGCAACACAACGCGGCCCGCGGGCCGTACAAGGGCGGCATCCGCTATCACGCGAACGTCAACCTCGACGAAGTCAAGGCGCTCGCTGCCTGGATGAGCATCAAGACCGCAGTGGTCGACATTCCGCTGGGTGGCGGCAAGGGAGGGATCACGGTCGACCCCAAGACACTCTCCAGGACGGAGCTGGAGGCTCTGACCCGTTCGTACACCGAGCGCATCTGGCGAGTGATCGGACCGCAGGTGGACATTCCCGCGCCCGACGTCAACACCAACTCGCAGACCATGGACTGGATCGCCCACGAGTACGGCCGGCAGAGCCGGACCATCTCGCCTGCGGTCGTGACCGGCAAGAGCCTTGCGCACGGCGGGTCGGCCGGGCGCGACACCGCGACGGCGCAGGGTGGATTTGAGGTGCTGCACGACGCGCTCGGCGCGACGGGGGAGAGCATCGACGGCGCAGCCGTGGCCATCCAGGGATTCGGCAATGCAGGCGCCAACGCCGCCATCCTTCTCCAGCGCGCCGGTGCTCGAATCGTCGCCGCGTCGGATTCGACGGCCGCGGTCTTCGCGGCGGACGGCTTGCCCGTCGCCCAGCTGGTCGAGCACAAGGCCAAAGGCGGAAGCTTCGCCGACCTTGCGGACTACGAGACGAGGCCGACCGAGGACCCGTTGTTCGCCGAGGCGGACATCCTGGTGCCGGCCGCTCTCGAAGGCCAGATCACGTCCGACAACGCCGAGCGAGTCAAGGCCCGCTGGATCCTGGAGCTCGCGAACGGACCGACGACCCCGGAGGCGGACGCCATGCTCGAGCGGCGCCGCGTCAAGGTGCTCCCCGACATCCTCGCCAACGCCGGCGGCGTGGTCGTCAGCTACTACGAATGGCTGCAGAACCTGCACACGGAGAAATGGCTGCGCGAGGAAGTCGAAGCGCGC
>VBFW01000334.1 GCA_005880525.1 Chloroflexota bacterium
GGCCTTCCGCTCGCGATCGAGCTCGCCGCGGCGCGGGTCAAGCTCTTCAGCCCGCAAGCGCTGCTCGGCCGTCTGGAGACGAGCCTCAACGTGCTCGCCGGCGGCTCGCGCGACCTGCCGAGCCGCCAGCAGACGCTCAGGGGCGCCATCGCGTGGAGCTACGACCTGCTCGACGAGCCGCAGCGTCGACTTTTCGCGAGGATATCGGTGTTCGCGCGCGGCGGGAACCTGGAGCAGGTGGAGGCGGTGTGCGGACCTGCGTCCGAGCTTGGTGTAGATGTGCTGTCGGGTCTCGACGAGCTCGCTGATCAAAGCCTGCTCAGGCGCCTGCCCGACTTCGACGAACCGAGGTTGCTGATGCTCCATGTCATGCGTGAGTTCGCCGCGGAGAAGTTGGAGGAATCCGGCGAGTCAGTCGTGATCCACGACCGCCACGCAGCCGCCTATCAAGACCTGGCAGAAGCCGCGGAGCCGCACCTCTTCGGTTCCGACCAGAAGAAATGGCTCGACCGGCTCGAGATGGATTACGACAACTTTCGCGCTGCATTCGACTGGGCGCAGTCGAAGGGCGACTCGTTGCGCGCGATGAGCCTCGGCAGCGCGTTCTGGCGGTACTGGCAGATGCGCGGCCACCTGCGCGAGGGCCGCGCGCGTCTGGAGGCCGTGCTCTCCATGCCGAGCTCGCGCGAGCATGTCGAGGAGCGGGCCATGGCGCTGGAGGCGGCCGGCGGCATCGCCTACTGGCAAGGGGACATGCCGGAGACACAGACCTTTTACGACGAAAGCCTGGCGCTGGTGCGACAGGGCGGCAATCCGGAACGCATCGCCAACGCCCTCTACAACGACTCATTTCCGTCCAACGTGACCGGAAAGGACATCCCCAAAGCGCGCGCCCTGCTGGATGAGGCGCTGCCGATCTACCGGCAGCTGGGTGATGAACCCGGCATCGCCAAGTGTCTGTGGGCGCTCGGCCAGTCCCACGTCCTGACCAATGACGACGTCCTCGCGGCACAATCGCTAGACGAGGCGGCGTCATATTTCCGCAAGCTGGGCAACCTCTTCGGGCTGGGATGGGCGCAGTTCCTCCGGGCCCTGCTCGCCCTGAAGATGAGCGACCTGGCAGCCGGCAAGGCGCTCGCAGTTGAAGCCCTGAAGATCTTCGCCGACGCCAACGACGTCAGCGGCGTGGTCATGGTCCTCGACTCGATGGCCGAGGTGGCGTTCAGGGAAGGTGACATGGTCACCGCGGCGCGAATCGCAGGTGCGAAGGCGGCTCATGAGGTGGCGAGCGGGGCGGGCCTCACCACGGTGGTCGCCATGCGGGAAGGCTGGAGGTCGGATCAGGCGCTTGCCAGCGCCGAGGGCGCGGCCTGGGCCGAGGGCCAGGCGATGACGTTGGAGCAAGCGGTTGCGTACGCCCTGAGGTCCGACCCCGCCGTGCGGGCCAGCGCCTGAATAATCGGGCGCGGCAGCCGGTAGTTCTGGATATGCGATACCAGGCGACGTGGAACGGTGCGGTCATCGCCGACAGCGATCAGACGGTCGTGGTCGAAGGCAACCAGTACTTCCCTGTCGAGTCGGTCGTGGCGTCGAGTCTCAAGCCCAGCGAAACTCACACCCACTGCCACTGGAAGGGCGTCGCGAGCTACTACGACGTGGTGGTGGACGGCAAGGTGAATTCCGACGCCGCGTGGTACTACCCCGAGCCGAGCGAGGCCGCGGCGAACATCAAGGACAGGATCGCCTTCTGGCACGGCGTGACCGTGGAGCCCGCTAGCTAACCCCCGAATTCGTCGCGCCGCGCGTTCCTATTTGATGGCCGCCGAAGACAAGGCGAAGCTGATTCAGGTTCCGGTCGAACCCGCGCCCATCGACCGGTACAGGCCGCTGCTGGGTGAGCGCGCCTGGGGCGAGTTCAGCCGTTCGATGTCGGAGCTTGCCAGTGCGCTGCACAGGCGCACGGTATGGAACGTCAACTCCACCGCGCAGGGTGGCGGCGTGGCCGAGCTCCTGGTCTCACTGATTCCCTACGGTCGGGGGGCCGGTATAGACGAGCGCTGGGTGGTGATCGAGGGCTCGGCCGAGTTCTTCGATGTGACCAAGCGGCTCCACAACCTTCTCCACGGAGTGAGCTCGGATGGCGCCGGCTTCTCACCGGCTGAGCGAGCCACCTACCAGAGCACGATGGAGCGCAACGCATCCGCCCTCGCCGATGTGATCAAGGCGGGCGACATCGTCATTGTTCACGATCCTCAGAGCGCCGGGCTGGTGCCGGGGCTGAGCGCGGCCGGTGCGATCGTCATCTGGCGCTCGCACGTCGGCGTTGACGAGCC
>VBFW01000335.1 GCA_005880525.1 Chloroflexota bacterium
CGTCGAGGACGCCAGCCACATTGAGATCCAGCGGTGCTTCAAGGAGGCTCACGAGAAGGGCTTCTGGCTGGACATCGAGGCGCCCAGCGAAGAGGACTACCACATGCTCGAGAACACTTTCAAGTTCCACCCGCTGACCATCGAGGACATCAAGAACCAGGACCAGCGGCCGAAGGTCGACGAGTACAACGATTACAACTTCGCGGTCATCTTCCAGGCGGACTGGCACAGTGAGGACATCTCTTTTCACGAGCATCACCTGTTCGTCGGCGCGAACTACCTGATCACGGTCCGCCTCGATGAATCACCAGAGATAGACGACCTTCAGCGCCGGATCAAGCAAAGCCCCGAGCTGACCAAAGGCCTGCCGGCCTTCCTCACCTACCTCGTCATCGACGTGTTGGTCGACGCCACCTTTCCGGCCCTGGAAAAGCTCGACGACACCGTCGACTCGCTCGAGGACGACATCACCAGGAAGGCAAGCCCGGACTCGCTCAACCGCATCTACCACATGAAGCACGCGGTGACCGACCTCCGCAAGTTCCTCGGCGCGCAGCGCGAGGTGTTCCAGCGCCTGATCACCCACGGCATCCACCTGCAGCAGCAAGACATGACGCTCTACTACCGCGACGTGTACGACCACATCGTCCGCCAGTACGAGACGGTCGACGGACTGCGCGATCTGCTCACGAGCGCCATGGACGTCTACCTGTCAACGGTGTCCAACCGGCTCAACAAGACGACCACGACGCTGGCCGTGATCGCCAGCCTGTTCCTGCCGCTGAGCTTCCTCACCGGCTTCTACGGGATGAACTTCATGTACCTCACCTCGATCCTGGAGATCCCGTACTGGACGTTCTGGGTGGGCGTCGGCACGATGCTCATCGCCACAGCCATCCAGCTGGTCCTGTTTCGGCGCCGTGGCTGGATCTAGCCGGAAGAATCCAGTAGAACAAGAGGTTCTCAGGGCATGAGCATCCGAATTCCACCCAACGGGACCCGCGGCGCCTGGATGCCGAGCGGCCCGGTGTTCCGGGTCCTGACCAAGCCCTTCTTCAACCGGGAGCTGGCGCGCCTCGAAGATCCGAAGGCGACCGAGCAGGGGAAGTTCATGGGCTTCCCGGCGGGGGTTTTGACCACGGTTGGCGCAAAGACGGGCCAGGAGCGAAAGCAGGTGCTCGGCGTTTTTCCGGACGGCGAGAAGGCGTGGCTCCTGATCGCATCCAACGGCGGCGC
>VBFW01000341.1 GCA_005880525.1 Chloroflexota bacterium
TTGACGTGCGCGCGCTTGGCCGCCTCGAGCAGCCGGCGTGTGCCCTGAACGTCGGTGGCGCGCAACCGCCAGGGCTGGGCCGCGGCCGTACCCGCGTGCACGACCGCCTCCATGTCCGCGACAGCGGCGTCGAGACCCTTGCCCGTAGCGAGGTTGCCCTGCGCCCAGTCCGCACCGGTGCCGGGGCGCCGGCTCATGACGCGGACCCGATGCCCGGCGCTGCGAAGCGCCACCACCAGGTCCCGGCCGAGGGCGCCCGTGCCGCCCGTGACGAGCACGTTCATGGCGGATCAATTGTCGGCGACAGGCCGGCAGGCCACCTGGCGTAATGCAAGTCGTTTGCAAAATTGCTATTCTTTTCGACAAATGGCCAGGCCAAGTCACGTCCGCGACTCGGTGCGCCACGTCCTGGACGAGGGCGAGCGCCATGACTGGTCGATCGAGGACCTGCACGCCGCGATCCTCGCGAGCGGCCGCAGCGCGGACTTCTCGTCGGTGTTCCGTGCAGTCGTCCGGCTGGAGCGCGACGGCGCCATCCGGCGCGTGAATCTCGGCGATGGGCGCCTGCGCTTCGAGGCGTCAGGCCATCACCACGACCACATCCGCTGCGAGTCGTGCGGCGCGGTTGCCTCGCTGCCCGAATGCGTGCTGCAGCGCGCCGAATCGCGCGTCGAGCGGGGAACCGGGTTTGCCATCACCGGCCACCGCCTCACGTTCTCCGGGCTGTGTCCCAGCTGCAGATGATTCCCTGGCTCGCGCTGCTGTTCGCCGGCGTCGCGTTCTTCTCGACCATGGCCGGCGGCTTTGCCGCGCTGCGCTGGCCGGGTCGAGTCCAGGCGCTGGCGGCACTGGCGGGCGGGGTCGTTTTGGGGGCGGCGTTCTTCGACCTTCTACCCGAGGCAATCGACCGCGCGATCGAGCTCAAGCTGACGGCGCAGCTGCCTGTCGGAGCATGCCTCGTTGGATTCCTGGGCTTCTACACCCTCGAGCGCTTTCTGCATCACCACCACGAAGAGGACGAGGGCCCGAGCCGTGCGGGCCTGGTCGGGGCGGCGGGATTCATAGTCCACAGTGTTTTCGACGGCCTCGCCATCGGGCTTGGGTTTCGCATCGACACTACGCTTGGCCTGCTGGTGGCCCTGGCGGTGATCGGGCACGACTTTTCGGACGGCCTGAACACGGTCTCGTACCTCATCACCCACGGCCAGCCGACGAACCGCTCGCGAGTGCTGCTGATCGCGGATGCGCTCGCGCCGCTCGCGGGCGCCACGTTCGCGTCGCTGGTACCGGTGCCGCCGGTCGTGTTTCCCGTCGCGATCGGCTTCTTCTCGGGCCTTTTCATCTACGCGGCGTCGACTACCCTGCTGCCGCGCTCGAAGGATCTGGCCCTCGGAACCGCGCTGCCGCTCACGATTGGCGGCGCGGTCGCGATGTTCCTGATTACGCGCCTGGCTTGATCGCGACCTTTTTGCGGTTCAGGTGACCATCGAAGAATTCGAGGACCCGCGCCCACGAGTCGTCGGCGGCCGATTTGTTGAAGGCGCGGCCCGTGTCATTGAAGAATGAGTGGCGAGCGGCCGGGTAGATCCTTATGTCGTGCGGAATGTTGTGGCGTGTTAGCTCGACATCGAGCGCGCGTCCTGCGCTCGCGGTGAAGTCTTTTTCCGGGTATGAGCCAACGACCGGGCACATGCGCTGGACGGCGTCGATCGGTCGCGGGTTGGCACCGTAGAAAGGAGCCACCGCCTTCAAGCGGTCGTCAGTGCAGGCCCATGCGATCGCGAAGCCTCCGCCCATGCAGAAGCCGATGGCGCCGATTCGATCCGGGTCGACTTCGGGCAATGCGGCCAGATATGACAGCGCGAGTTTCAGATCCTGGACCCCGAATCGATTCACCGATCCGCGCAGCATGCCGGCCATGTAGCGGGCCATGCAGATGGGCTTGTTGCGGTCGCTGAAGAGGTCGACCGCCAGGGCTGCGTAGCCCTCGCGGGCAAGGCGCTGGGTGATGTCTTTGATGTTGTCGTTGAGGCCATATATCTCGTGAATGACGACGACCCCCGGGCCAGGTCGGTCACTGTCAGGCAGGGCCAGGAACCCGCCGCCCTTGAGGATGTTGCGCGGCAGGTCACGTGTGTTCACCAATTCAGCATCGTAACGGCGACGCGGTGGGGGCCGTTCAGGCGCGGGGTAAAATCATCCTTCGCGCGCGATGTGGGCCCGTGGCGCAGTTGGGAGCGCGTCTGAATGGCATTCAGAAGGTCAGGGGTTCGAATCCCCTCGGGTCCACCAAATTCCGAATACAAATCGCCTGCTCACCGCCCGGTCGATGAGCGCCCATGGCCGGGCGAGTGTCAGAGCTCGGAGCTCAGTCGTGACAGGTCGGGGTCACGGTGAAACGAGTAGCGGAAGGATCGATTTGCTGGCCGCCGTTGCCGATCGCGATGGCGAAGTGCTGGGTCTGTCCGGCGGTCACCTGTTTCGACTGTTGGTCCTGGAACTCGCTGACCTTGATTCCCTGCGGGTT
>VBFW01000342.1 GCA_005880525.1 Chloroflexota bacterium
CGCAATATCCTCAGACTGGGGGCTTCGCACCAGTTGATCTGTTTGTGGTGGGGCCTGATGGCGTGACCGTCTTCGAGAGGCAGAACATAACGCTGTTCTCCTAGTCGTCGACAATGTTCGCTCCGTGAAAAAGAAGGCTACCCCCGCCGCCGCGGAGCTCAGCTGGGCCGACGTGCACAGATTCCGGCTCGAGCGCCATCACCTGATCACCCGCGCACCGAAGTCTCAGCTCGCGCAGGTCGTCGGCGACATCGGCGGCGTGCAGGCACAGGTCATGTCGTTTGCCGAGCTGCAGATCGCGGTGCGCGTCAACTGCACGCCGGCGGACATTCGTGAGGCACTCTGGAAGCGGAAGACCCTGGTCAAGACGTGGCTCATGCGGGGAACGCTGCACCTCGCTCGCTCCACCGACCTTCCCGTCTACACCGGCGTGCTTGGCGCGTACACGCTGCGCAACGTCAAGGCGTGGCTCAAGTACCTGCAGCTCACCGAGCCGGAGATGAACAACCTGTTCCAGCGAATCGGAGGCGCGCTCGATGGCACGCCCGTCACTCGAGAGCAGCTCATCACAGTGGTCGGTCGCGGCCAGACCGCGCACGTGCGCCAGATCCTGAAGTCCGGATGGGGCGGCCTCCTCAAGCCCGCGGCGCGCAGGGGCTGGCTTTGCTTCGGACCGAACCGCGGCCAATCCGTCACGTTCGTGCGCCCCAAGAGCTGGCTCAACGAATGGCACGAGCTCGAGCTTGACGTCGCGAACGCGGAGCTGGCCAGGCGTTACCTGCGCGCCTACGGTCCGGCGACCAGGCGGGACTACGCACGCTGGATGGGCAATTTCCCGGGTGCCGATCGCGCCGCGTGGGCGGTCATCGAAAGAGAGCTGATCGACGTCTCGGTCGAAGGGGAGCCGGCGCGGATGCTGGCCGCCGACCTCAAGTCGATGCAATCACACGAGAGTCAAGAATCGGTGCAGCTGCTGCCCGGGTTCGATCCTTACCTGATGGGCCACGCGACCCGCGACCACCTCTTCGACGCCGTCCACCGCTGGAAGGTCAGCCGCGTGGCCGGCTGGATCTCGCCGGTCGTGCTCGTCGACGGCAGCGTCCTTGGCGTCTGGACCCATGCCGTCACCAGGGGCAAGCTCCAGGTGGGCATCACACCGTTCGCCCCGCTGAAACCGCGCGTGATCAAAGCGGCGGGGGCCAGGGCCGAGACCATCGCCACGGCTCTGGGAGTGACTCTTGACCGCGTGACGCTCGGCTAAGCCGCGGTCGGGTCGGCCGGTTCCTCGGCTCGGTTGATCGCGCGCAGCTGCTCGTCGCGCCGGCGCAGCAATCGCGTGCGCTCCCTGCTTCGCGTCGTGTTCTTGATGGCCCAGATCAACACGACGATCGCGCCCACGAGCGCCTGCGCGGCGGCGACCGTGAACAGCGCCGCCTCGAGGCCCCGGCTTCCATAGACAGGTGAACGAAGGCCCACCGAAATAGCGCCCGCCGCGAAACCAAGAATTGGCCGGACCGCCCACGAGCTCGGCAGGGAACGCCGGTCGGAGAGGATCAGGCCGCCGACGAACCACAGAGGCCCGTTGTCCAGCTGGAAAACGAAGTCCCAGTGGAACACGGCGATTGGAACCAGCGCACCGAGCAGGAAACACAGCGCGACCACCGGGCTCAGCCGGCGCGAGTAGGCGAGCCATGCGATGCCGACGGCGATGGCCATCAACGACGTCGCGAAGACCGGCCCCGGCTCGCTGCCGACGTAGAGGTGCACCGGGTCGACCGGCATCGGGTCGGATGGCAGCAGGTGCCATATCGCGATCGGCTCGGAGTTGTTGCCGCCGCTTGGGTTGACCCACGCCATGGTCGCGCCACGGTTCGCCAGAGTGACCAAAGCCCAGGCGATGAGTCCGGGTTGCGCCCGAACCGCAGGCACGTAGCGCGCGCGGAGCACCTCGAGCACCACCGCAAGCACAGCGACCTCACCGCTGAGCAGCAGCGGCGCGCCCGCGCCGATCAGCGCGATGCCAACGACGGCCGCGATGATCGGGCTTGTCTCCGGTTTCGGGATCAAGCCGCGCCACAGAAATCGCGAAACCAGCTGGGCGGCGATGCCCGCGACAAGCGCGATCCCAAGCATCTCCACCGCGGGTAGCTTGAAGATCACGAGCCCCGCGATCACCGGCGGCGCCAGTGCCATGCCGATGACGAGGTCGTCCGGAAGCGTGTCAGGGCTGAACGCAGCTCGGTCCAGCCAGCTCGCAGCACGAGCCAGCACGAGGGGATTGTATGCAATCGACCCCTGAGCTCGACCTGGGAGGCCGCTCCGGGGCATCGATAAAATAACCGCGTTTGTCGCAGCTCTCCAGGCGTCTTCTAGCGACGTTGGCGGTGGCTCCCACCCTGTTGATCGCGGCCATGGCCGCGAGCGCAGATACGTTGCCACCATCCACGT
>VBFW01000343.1 GCA_005880525.1 Chloroflexota bacterium
TCGGCCCAATTGCGGCCGCCGTCGTCGCTGAAATCGACGCGCGTCACCGCGCCGAGCCCAGACCAGGCGCGGCCCTCGACCGTGTGAGTCCCCGGAGTTACGAAGCGCGTACGCGACATGAAGTCGGGGACGCCCGGCGGCACCATCAGCGCGCGCGGCAGCATCCGCGTCACCGGCTCGCCTGCGCCCTGATCGTTCACGCGATAGTGATATGCGCTGGCCTGCTGGTAACCCTCGAACGGCGCCTCGGTGACCGTGATCGAGCGAAGCCACTTCACATGGGTCATGCCGTACCAGCCGGGCACGATCAGTCGTAGTGGAAATCCATGCTGCGGCGGCAGGGGCTCGCCGTTGATCGCATGCACCAGCATCACCTCGGGACGGTGCGCATCGGCCGTCGAAAGGCTGCGCTCGTAGAGCTGGTCGATGCCGCCCTGCACGCCGCGGTCGAGGCCAGTGAATACGACCTCGCGAGCGCTCTCGCGCAGGCCGGCTTCGGCAAGGACGGGTCCCAAGGGCGTGCCGGTCCACTCAGCTGTCCCCACCGCCTCACTCAGCCAGGGCTGGCTCATCGGCCGCGGCGAGAGACGAGCGCGGCCGTTGCCGGCGCACTCGAGCGTGACCGCGATCGTGGTCTGGGGGCGCGACTTGATTTCGTCCAGGCTCAGGCGGAGCGGGCGGTCGACATGGCCGCCGATCGCGAGCTCCCAGGTGCTTGCGTCGACCACGGGGATGTCGAAGTGGATCAGCAGGTAGTGCAGGCCGATCGGCGTGATCGGGTAGTGCAGCGCCTCGAGCGGCATCGAATGATTGCGCGCGGCGAGCTGGAGCTCCTCTGGCGTGATGTCAGGGGTCGAGATGAGCGTGCCCGCGGTCCGCGACTCGACGGTTTTCGACAATGCCTCTCAATCGTAATTTGGCGAGCCTCAGCGAGACGGAACAGCCTGCCTGGCGGTTGAGTTAGGTAGCTCTGATGCCGCATTTGACGACGCTGCTTTTCTTCGCCGTGGCCACGTTGGTCCTCACCGCCTCGCCGGGCCCCGGCGTGATCTACGTCGCCGCGCGCACCCTCTCCCAGGGACGTCGCGCCGGCTTCGCATCGATGTTCGGCATCGAGAGCGGCGAGGTGGTCTGGATTGCTGCCGCCGCCACAGGCCTCGCCGCCCTCCTGGCAGCCTCGTCGGACGCTTTGACCGTCCTCCGGTACGGAGGCGCTGCATACCTTATTTATCTGGGCGTGCAGCGATGGCGCCAGTCGGAAAAGGTTGAGTCGCCTCAGCCGGCGCCGCTCGGGCGGATCTTCGCCCAGGGATTCCTGACCCAGA
>VBFW01000344.1 GCA_005880525.1 Chloroflexota bacterium
CGACGTCGACCTGGTGGATCCACAGCGGCTTGTTCGAGCTAGGGTGGTCCTTCTGCTCGAGCACGCGCCCGACGATGATCGCTGACAGGTCGAGCACCTGGACCGACTCGATCTTGGTGCCGGACATGGTGAGGATCTCCGCGGCTTCTTGTGGCGACAGGCCATTCGTGTCGACGTAATCGCTGAGCCATTCGTAGGAAATTCGCATCTAAAACTGGCGATTGAAGCGCAAATCGTTTTCGTAGAAGAGGCGCAGGTCCTCGACGTCGTACTTGAGCAAGGCCATCCGTTCGATGCCGAAGCCCCAGGCGTATCCCGAGTAGCGATCCGGGTCGATGCCACCGTTGCGCAGGACCTGCGGGTGGACCATGCCGCATCCGCCTGTCTCCAGCCAGCCCTGCCCGCCGCAGCTGCGGCATCCCTTCCCCATGCAGCGACCGCACATCGTGTCGAACTCGTAACTCGGTTCGGTGTAGCCGAAGTGATGCGGCCGCATTCGCACACTGCGCTCGCGACCGAAGAGCGACTGGACCATGTAGAGCAGCGTCCCTTTCAGGTCGCCGACCGTGAGGCCCTCATCGACGGCAAGTCCCTCCAGCTGCATGAAATAAGGAAGGTGAGTCGCGTCGAGGTTGTCGCGGCGGTACACGCGACCCGGCGCGATGATGTAGATCGGCGGCGTGCCGATGCGCTCCATGGCGCGGATCTGCACGGGCGATGTGTGAGTGCGCAGCACGATCTCCTCATTGGCATCGAGGAAGAACGTCTCCTGCACGTCGCGCGACGCGTGTCCCTTCGGCAGGTTGAGCGCCTCGAAGTTGTACCAATCGTTCTCGATCTCCGGTCCTTCCTCGACCGTGTATCCGATACGCGCGAAGATGACCTCGAGCTCCTTGCGCACCTGGCTCAGCACGTGCGCATGGCCGCGCTCGAGCGAGGGGCCAGGGAAAGTGATGTCGATCTCCTCGGTCTCGCCGATGTCCGCCAGGCGCGAGGCCTGGTGCTCCGAGCGTCGCGCCGCCAGCGCTGCCTCCACCGCCCTCTTCGCCTCGTTGGCCTCCTGGCCGAGCGTGGCGCGCTGCGAGGGATCGAGCTGCGCTATGCCCGACAGCAGCTGGCGGCTGATCTTGCCGTCGCGGCGGCCCAGGTACTCGACCTCGATCGCTTCCAGCTCGGTGTCGTCGCGTGCCTTCGCGATCGCGGCGAGTGCGCTGTCGCGAAGCTTTGTGGCGTCGCTCATGCCGCCTTCCTCCGCGCGATCTCGAACAGGATCACCGCGGCAGCGGCGGCCACGTTCAACGACTCGACGCCACCGCCCACCGGAATCGTGACCAGCTTCAGGTCGCCTCGAGAGAGACCATGAGCCTCGCTGCCGAACACGATCACTCCGGCATTTTCCACGCGCGCGTCGGTCAGCGTCGTGCCGCCGCTCGACGCGGCGCCATATGTGTCCAGGTCAGATAGGTCTGCCCAGGCCGCTCGCGCGATCACCAGCCTGAAGACGTTGCCCGCCGACGCGCGCACGGCCTTCGCGCCGAAAGGGTCCGCGCATCCCGCCAGGACTGCCAGCGCCGGAGCGCCCGCGGCCGCCGCCGTGCGGCAGATGGCGCCCACGTTGCCGGGATCCTGCACGCGATCGAGCACGACGAGCGGCCAGCCGGCGTCACGAGCCGCTCGCACCGCCTCGGCCGGAGTGCCTTCGTGCACACGGGCGACCGCCATGACTCCCTGCGGCGACACGGTCTGCGTCGCGGCCCGATACGCCGCGGGCGTGAGCGTGATGCGCGACTCCGAATGGAACGGGAGCTTGTCGCCCTCCGAACGACCTCGTTGTCCGGGCTGCTGATCAGCGGCTGGCTAGAGGTTGTTCTTGGCAACCTCCACCAGCCGGGCAAAGGAACCGCTGTCGCGCACGGCCAGGTCAGCCAGCACCTTGCGGTCGATCTCCACCCCGGCCTGGCGAAGGCCGTGCATCAATTTGTTGTAGGGCAGCCCCGACTGCCTCGAGGCGGCGTTGATCCGCGCGATCCACAGCTGCCGCATCTCGCGCTTGCGGCGGCGGCGGTCGCGGAACGCGTAGGCCAGCGCGTGAAGGACCGCCTCGTTAGCGGGACGGAACAGGAGCTTCTTGGAAAGCCGGAAGCCCTTGGCCCGGTCGAGGATCCCCTTGTGGCGGCGATGCGCAGGTACGCCGCGCTTGACTCGTGCCATCTCGGACTAGACCCCCAGCGCCCGGCGGACCGCTTTGCGGTCGCCCTTGAACACCGGCTGCTCGGTGTGGTCCTTGCGCTTGTGCTTCTTCGACTTCTGGTGCAGGCGGTGGCTCATCCAGGAGTTGCGGCGAACGATCTTCCCGTTGCGAGTCACGCGCACGCGCTTAGCGATTCCCTTGCGGGTCTTGAGCTTAGGCACTGGTCGCTGACTCCTTCGGCGCGGCGGCCGCGCCCTGCCGGCTCGGCGCCAGGATCATGAACAGGTTCTTGCCCTCGAGGAGCGGCTGCCGCTCGACAACCGCGAACGTGCGCGCGTCATCGGCGACCCTATTGAGGATCTTGCGGCCGATGTCCTGATGCACCATCTCGCGGCCCCTGAACATGATCGTCACCTTTACCTTCTCGCCTGCTTCTAGGAATTGCTTCAGCCCTTTGAACTTGGTCTGGAAATCGTGCTCGGCCACCTTCGGCCGCAGCTTCATCTCCTTGAGCTTGATGACGTTCTGCTTGCGCCGCTGGTCCTTCTCGCGCTTGACGGTCTCGAACTTGAATCGTCCGTAGTCCATCAGGCGGCAGACCGGCGGGCTCGCTTGCGGCGCCACCTCGACGAGGTCCAGTCCCTTCTCGTTGGCGATGCGCAGCGCGGCGTCCAGAGAAAGCACGCCAAGCTGGTTGTTCTGGTCATCGATCAGCCGCACCTCAGAGCTGCGGATCTGCTCGTTGATCCTTAGCTCCTTAAACGCTATGGGACGCTACCTCGTTCAAATTCAGGGTTCTGCTATTCCTCCAATCGCTACAAATAAAACAAAACGGACAGCTGGAAGCCGTCCGTACCTTCTGGACCCCTTCGGCTCTCGCCTGGGGGTGAGGGTCGTGCCCTGCTTCAGCCCGAGGATGGTACCGGAAACGTAACGGCAGGTGCAGGCGCCCGTTCACCCTGCTGATGGGAATGCCCCAACCGCATTTGGCACTTGTCAGTGCAGCACTACCGCTCCCGGAGGGCCCAAAATAACCGGCGGTCTCTTGAAGGTCCTTGCCTACGCTGTAGCCATCCTTCTGGTCGCGGCTTGCGGTTCATCGAGCGCGGCGGCGAGACAATCGCCGGCGGCCTCACCGTCAGCGTTGGAGAGCACCTCCCCTGCCGCATCTCCCTCAGCGCCTCCCGTGCCTGTCGCTCACTACGGGGTTCTGGTCGCGCTCGGCAGCGGCGACACGTACGCGGTGAGCCTCATCGACAACACAGGCAAGGTGGTGGCAAGCGCGACCCCCAACAGCCCAACCGCGGTCACCTGCGGCGACAGCGCGGCCGCCGTGCTGCC
>VBFW01000097.1 GCA_005880525.1 Chloroflexota bacterium
GCCCTGCGCAAGGGAACGGTCAGCGGGATGCTCGTGCCGGTGCTCTGCGGAGCCGCCCTACGGAACCGTGGCGTGCAGCCGATCCTCGACGCCGTTGTCGATTACCTGCCGTCGCCTGCGGATGTGCCGCCGGTCGAGGGGACCGACCCGAAGACAGGCACGCTGGTCGTGCGCGAGCACGATGACGACGAGCCGTTTTCGGCGCTCGCCTTCAAGATCCAGATGGACCCGCAGGGCGTCGGCAAGCTGACGTTCTTCCGCGTCTACTCGGGTCGCCTGAGGGCAGGCTCATCCGTGATGAACGCGTCCACGGGGAAGAAGGAGCGGATCGGCCGCATCCTGCGGATGCACGCCATCCGGCGTGAGGACGTCGACGAGGTTTTCACTGGTGACATCGCGGCGGCCGTGGGACTGAAGTTCACCACCACCGGCGACACGCTGTCGGACGAGAGCCACCCGATCCTTCTCGAGTCGATCACTTTCCCCGAACCGGTGATATCGGTCGCGATCGAGCCCAAGACGAAGGCCGACCAGGACAAGCTGGGTATCGGCCTGCAGCGGCTCACCGAGGAGGACCCGACGTTCAAGGTCCACACCGACGACGAGACCGGCCAGACGATCATCGCCGGCATGGGCGAGCTGCACCTGGAGATCATCATCGACCGCCTCATGCGCGAGTTCAAGGTCGACGCGAACCAGGGCAAGCCCCAGGTCGCTTACAAGGAAGCCATCAAGAGGCCCGCGCACGGCGTCGGACGGTTCATCCGCCAGACCGGCGGCAAGGGCCAGTTCGGCCATGCCGAGCTCGACGTGCGCCCAGGCGAGCGCGGCAGCGGATTCGTGTTCGAGGACAAGATCACGCAGGGTCGCATCCCGCGCGAGTACATCCCGGCCGTCGAGAAGGGCGTTCGCGAGGCGCTGCAGTCGGGCGTGGTCGCCGGCTACCCGGTGGTCGACATCACCGTCAGGCTGGTCGACGGCTCGTACCACCAGGTCGACTCGTCCGAGATGGCGTTCCAGGTCGCTGGCTCGATGGCCGTCAAGGACGGCATGCACAAGGCGCAGCCGTATCTGCTCGAGCCGGTGATGAAGGTCAACGTCGTCATGCCCGAAGAGTACCTCGGCGACGTGATGGGGGACCTTTCGTCGCGCCGCGGCCACATCCTCGGCATGGAAGGCCGCGGCACGTCGCAGAGCGTCACCGCCAGCGTGCCTCTGGCCGAGATGTTCGGGTACGCTACCGAACTTCGGTCGATGACTTCGGGGCGGGCGACGTATTCGATGGAGTTCAGTCACTACGCGGAGCTACCGGGCAATCTCGCGGAGGCTGTGGGCCGCCGCACCACATCAAGGTCTCAGTAAGGGGGCAATAGGAGGAAGCAGTGGCGAAGAAGAAGTTCGAGAGGACCAAGCCGCATCTGAACGTCGGCACCATCGGTCACATCGACCATGGCAAGACGACGCTGACTGCTGCGATTACAAAGGTGCTTGCGGAGAAGGGCCTGGCCGAGTTCACGCCGTTCGACCGCATCGACAAGGCGCCCGAGGAGAAGGCTCGCGGCATCACGATCTCGATCACGCACGTCGAGTACGAGACCGAGAAGCGGCACTACGCGCACGTGGACTGCCCGGGTCATCAGGATTACATAAAAAATATGATCACCGGCGCCGCCCAGATGGACGGCGCGATCCTCGTCGTGGCCGCCAACGACGGCGCCATGCCGCAGACCCGCGAGCACATCATCCTCGCGCGCCAGGTCAACGTCCCGTTCCTCGTGGTCGCGCTCAACAAGTGCGACATGGTCGACGACAAGGAGTTCATCGAGCTGGTCGAGCTCGACCTTCGCGAGCTCCTCAACCGCTACGAGTACCCCGGTGACGACATCCCGATCGTCCGCATCTCGGCGCTCAAGGCACTCGAGGGCGACCCCGAGTGGAGCCCCAAGATCCTTGAGCTGATGAACGCCGTCGACACCTACATCCCCGAGCCTGAGCGCCCGGTCGACAAGCCGTTCCTGATGCCGATCGAAGACGTGTTCACGATCGAAGGTCGCGGCACCGTCACCACGGGTCGGGTCGAGCGCGGCAAGATCAAGAAGAACGAGGAAATCGAGATCGTCGGCATCCACCCCAACAGCACCAAGACCGTCGTCACGGGCATCGAGATGTTCCACAAGGACATGGACGAGGCCCAGGCCGGCGACAACGTCGGCGCCCTGCTGCGCGGCATCAAGCGCGAGGACGTCGTGCGTGGCCAGGTGCTGGCCAAGCCCGGCACCATCAAGCCGCACACTCAGTTCAAGGCCCAGGTGTACGTCCTGAGCAAGGAGGAGGGTGGCCGCCACACTCCGTTCCTTACCGGCTACCGGCCGCAGTTCTACATGCGGACCACCGACGTCACGGGCGAGGTCAAGCTGCCTGAGGGCGTCGAGATGTGCATGCCCGGCGACAACGTCGTGATGGACATCACCCTCGGTGAGCCCATCGCCATCGAGCCCGGTCTCCGGTTCGCCATCCGCGAAGGCGGCAAGACCGTCGGCGCCGGCGTGGCGACCGAGGTCGCCAAGTAAGGCGATAAGGGAAAGGGAATAAGTGGCTCAGAAGATTCGGATCCGGCTGAAGGCCTACGACCATCGGGTCCTGGATCAGGCGGCGGACAAAATCGTAGACACCGCCCGCCGTACGAACGCGCGCACAGCCGGCCCCATCCCGCTCCCGACCGAGATTTCCAAGCTGACAGTCATCCGATCCCCGTTCATAGACAAGGACTCCCGCGAGCAATTCGAGATGCGCACGCACAAGCGCATCGTCGACATCCTCGACCCCAACCCCAGAGTCGTTGACGCGCTCATGCGTCTGTCCCTGCCGGCAGGCGTGAGCATCGAGATCAAATCGTGACGCCGGTGACGCCCCGTTTTGCCACCGTCACGACTTCAGCCGCTCCGACGGCAATCGTGTTTCCACGATCTGGTGGCCTGGGTGAACCAGTCCACCAGGGCGTCAGCGGCTTCGGCCCGAAACCCGCACCCCATCACCGCGGTTTCGGGCCGGGAAAGGTAGGGTCTCTATGAAGGGCCTTCTGGCGAGAAAGCTGGGCATGACCCAGCTGTTCAACCCCGACGGCACCACCACCGCCGTGACCGTGCTCGAAGCGGGCCCGTGCCGGGTGCTCGGGCTGCGCACGCAGGAAAAAGACGGCTATGCGGCCGTCAGGATTGCGTTCGAGCCCGCCGCCGAGAAGCGGCTGACCCAGCCGATACTGGGCGCCTTCAAGAAGGCCGGCGTGGACCCGCACCGGCACCAGGTCGAGATCCGTGGCTACGACGGTGTCGAGCAGGGCCAGGAGCTCAAGGCGGAGATCTTCGCCGCCGGCGAGCTCGTCGATGTGACGAGCACCTCCAAGGGCAAGGGTTTCCAGGGCCTGATCAAGCGCCACAAGTTCAGCCGTGGGCCCGAGTCTCACGGCTCCATGAACGTTCGCCAGCCGGGCGCCATCGGGGCCACCGACGCCGCGCGCGTCTTCAAGGGCGTGCGCATGTCGGGCCAGATGGGGAACGTCCGCGTCACCGCCCGTGCCTACAAGATCGTGCGAGTCGACCCCGACCGCAACCTGCTGCTGCTGAAGGGCGGCGTGCCCGGCGCCAAGGGCGCTCTGGTCCTCGTCCGCCAATCCACCAAGCCGGTCAAGGTCGCCAAGGGCCCGGCCGGCAAGCCCAACACGAGGAAGGTCTGATGCCGGAAGAGACCGAACAGACCGAGAAGACCGAGAAGACCACGCCCAAACCGGTGCGCAAGAAGCGAACCGTGAAGGCCGAGGAGAAGCGGCACGACCCGCTGCACGTCCCGTACTTCGATGCGGCCGGCGAGCAGCAGGGCGAGCTCGCGCTGCCGAAGACAATCTTCGCCGAGCGCCCCAACGTTGCCGTGATGCATCAGGCGTATGTTCGCCAGGTCGCCAACGCGCGCCAGGGCAACGCGTCCACCAAGACGCGCGCCACAGTGTCCGGCGGCGGTGCCAAGCCTTACCGGCAGAAGGGCACGGGCCGCGCGCGCCACGGATCCATCCGCGAGCCCTCGATGAAGGGCGGTGGGAAGGTGTTCGGTCCGAAGCCGCGCGACTACAGCCAGCGCATGCCCAGGCAGATGCGCCGCCTCGCGCTGCGCTCAGCCCTGAGCCAGAAGGCGATCGACGGCCAGGTGCGCGTCATCGAGGCGTTCGGCTTCGAGGAACCCAAGACTGGCGCGGCAGCCAACCTGCTCGAGACGATCGGCTTCGACAACACGACACTCATCGTGTTGCCAGCCCCGAATCTGGTCATCAGCCGCAGCTTCGAGAACCTGCCCACGTCCAAGATCGTCCTGGCCCGCAACATGAACATCCGCGACCTGTTCACGTACACGTACCTGCTGCTGGCCAAGGACAGCATCGAGCTGCTGGTCGAGAACTTCGAGAAGCGCTCGCGGATTGGCGGCAAGCACGAGCACGACCACGACGATGAGCACGAAGAGGAGGTCGCGAAATGACGACGCGCGCCGCTTCAGAGATCGTGATCGGCCCGGTCATCACCGAGCGCACCTACCTGCTCTACACGCAGGGGCGGTACACGTTCCGCGTCGCGCCCACCGCGTCCAAGACCGACATCAAGAACGCGCTCGAGGAGCAGTACGGATCCATCAAGGTGCGCAAGGTCAACACCGTGTCGATGCGCGGCAAGAAGCGCCGCGCCTACCGGCGGTTGGGCTCGGTCGGCAGCACGCCCGAATGGAAGAAGGCGATCGTGACGCTCGGTGCGGGCCAGAAAATCGAAGGGCTGTTCGGGAGCGTCTGATGCCGCTTAGAAAGTTCAAGCCCACAACCCCCGGACGGCGCTTCATGTCGATCTCCGGCTTCGACGAGGTCACGGCCACTGAGCCCGAGAAGACGCTCGTCGAGTCGATTCAGACGCATGCCGGTCGCAACAACCAGGGCCGCATCACCACGCGGCACCAGGGCGGCGGCTACCGGAAGCTCTACCGGAAGATCGACTTCAAGCGCGACAAGCACGGGGTGCCGGGCAAGGTCGCGACCATCGAATACGACCCGAACCGCAGCGCGCGCATCGCGCTCATCCATTACAAGGACGGCGAGAAGCGCTACATCCTGGCGCCGCTCGGCTTGAAGGTCGGCGATCCTATCGAGAGCGGGCCGGAGGCGCCGGTGCGCATCGGCAATGCGATCCCGCTGGCGCGTATCCCTGTCGGCTCGACCATTCACAACATCGAGCTCACGCTGGGCCGCGGCGGCCAGCTCGTCCGCTCGGCCGGCACATCTGCCCAGCTGCTCGCGAAGGAAGGCGACTACGCGGTAGTGCGAATGCCCTCGAGCGAGCTGCGCCGAGTCCATGTGAACTGCCAGGCCACCATCGGCCAGGTCGGTAACATCGAGCACGAGAACGAGTCGAGCGGTAAGGCCGGCCGCAGCCGCTGGCTCGGGGTCAGGCCCACCGTCAGAGGCTCGACGATGAACCCCCGCGACCATCCGCACGGCGGTGGCGAGGGCAAGACCGGCCCTGGGGGCAACCCCAAGACCCCGTGGGGCCAGCCGGCCCTGGGCTTCCGGACCCGCAAGCCCAAGAAGGCCTCGAACAAGCTCATCATCCGCCGCCGCGAAAAGAAGGGACGCAAGAAGTAAATGTCACGCTCATCCAAGAAAGGGCCGTTCATCAACGACTCCTTGAAAGCCAAGATCGACAAGATGAACCAGACCCGGGACAAGAAGGTGATCCGCACGTGGGCACGCGCGTCGGTCATCTATCCCGACATGGTCGGGCACACGATCGCGGTCCACGACGGACGCAAGCATGTGCCCGTGTTCATCAGCGAGAACATGGTCGGACATCGCCTCGGTGAGTTCGCCCCGACGCGGCACTTCCGCGGTCACGGCACGCACACCGAGAAGTCGACGGCACTGAAGTAGTAGATGGCGACGATGGAAGTTTCTGCGGTTCAGAGGTTCGTGCGGCGCACGCCTCGCAAGGCGAGGCTGGTTGCTGACTCGGTTACCGGAATGAAGGTGACCGATGCCCTCGCGTACCTGGAGTTCTCGCCCAAGCACGCGGCCCGCGAAGTGGCCAAGGCGATCAAGTCCGCGGCCGCAAACGCCGAGCACAACTTCAACCTGAACCGCGAGGACCTCGTCCTCAAGCAGCTTCTGATCGACGAGGGTCCGACCTATCGCCGGCGGCGGCCAGTGAGCCGCAGCATGGCGCACGAGTTCTTCCACCGCACCTGCCACATCACCGCGGTCGTCGAGGACCGCCCCAAAGGGGAGACGAAATAGACATTGGGACATAAGGTCCACCCGAACGCGTTCCGCCTCGGCGTCTTCCGTCCCTGGGAGGCGAACTGGTTCGCCAACCCGAAGGACTACACGAAGATGCTGCACGAGGACCTCGAGATGCGGCGCACGATCCTCGGGCGCCTGCGCAACGCCGGCATCGCGAAGATCGAGACGGAGCGTTCGTCCAACGCCCAGCTCACGGTCACCATCCACACCGCCAAGCCCGGCATCGTCATCGGCAAGGGCGGGTCGTCGGTCGACCAGCTGCGCGAGGACCTCGAGAAGCGCTTCGGCAACCGGGTGCGCATCTCCATCCAGGAGATCAAGCAGCCTGAGCTCGACGCGCAGCTCGTGGCCGAGAACATCGCCTCGCAGATCGAGCGGCGTATCAGCTACAAGCGCGCGATGAAGCAGGCGATCCTGCGCACGATGCGTTCGGGCGCGAAGGGCGTCCGCGTGTACTGCGGAGGCCGGCTGCGCGGCGCCGAGATGGCGCGCCGCGAGTGGGATCGCGAAGGCCGCGTCCCGCTGCACACGCTGCGCGCGGACATCGACTTCGGCCGCGCGACCGCCAAGACCACGTTCGGCGCCATCGGTGTGAAGTGCTGGATCTACAAGGACCAGATCTCGCCGCAGCAGCGCCGCCTGGCGATCGCAGACGGGGCGCCCATCGGCGAGGCGATCGCGCCCCAGCCGGAGCTGCCGGAAATGCCGCCGCCCCCGCGCACGGATCTAGTGGAGCCGGTCACCCCGCCGCTTCCCGCCGAGGCGACCGCCGAGGTGACCGCCGCGCCGGCACGTCGAGCTCGCACCACCCGAACCACGGCAGCCCCCAAGACGGCGGCCGCTGCTGAGAGCGCTGGCCCCACGCGGACTTCGCCGCGCGGGTCCACCGGTCCCAAGGCCGCTCCGCGGGCAAAGGCCGCTGCCAAGCCCGCGGCTGAGAAGAAACCCGCGCCCGCCAAGAAGAGCACGACTCCGAGGAAGAAGTCCTGATGTTGATGCCGAAGCGCGTCAAGTACCGCAAGATGCACCGCGGCCGCCGCCAGGGCATCGCGACGCGCGGCGCCACCGTGGCGTTCGGTGACTTCGGCCTGCAGGCGATGGAAGCGTGCTGGATGAGCAACCGCCAGATCGAGGCGGCTCGCCGCGCCATGACCAGGCACGTCAAGCGCGGCGGCCAGATCTGGATCCGCGTCTTTCCCGACAAGTCGATCACCAAGAAGCCGGCCGAGACCCGAATGGGCTCGGGCAAGGGCAACCCCGAAGGCTGGGTCGCGGTCGTGAAGCCCGGCCGGGTGCTGTTCGAGATGGGCGGCGTCACGCAACAGGTGGCGAAGGAAGCCATGAAGCTGGCCGCCTCGAAGCTGCCGATCAAGACGCGGTTCGTGAGCGCCGACAGCGCCGGAGGTGGCCGGTGAAGGTCGCCGAGCTGAGGGTGCTCGAAAAGGATGAGTTGACCGGCCGCCTGCGGACCGCGCGCCGGGAGCTGTACGAGCTCCGGTTCAAGCACGCCGTCGGGCAGCTCGAGAACTGGAGCCAGATCGGCAAGGTCCGCCACGACATCGCGCGGATCATGACCGTGCTCACCGAGCGTGAGCTCGGGATCGAGGTCGTGACCGAGGCTCCGGAAGAGCTTCCCGCGCCTGCGAAGAAGACGAAGAAGGTCGAGTTCGTCGACGAGGAAGGCGAGAGCGAGGAGCCTGCCGCCGAGGCTGAGGCTGCCGAGCCCGTGATGGAACAGGCACCGGTCGAGGAGCCCGCCAAACCCAAGCGCGGCCGGAAGTCGAAAGAGGAGAAGGCATGACGGCGCAGACGCAGACTCCGATGGCTACGACTGAAGTGCGCGGCCAGCGCAAGGTCCGCCTGGGCACCGTGATCGCCGACAAGATGAACAAGACGGTCATCGTCCAGGTGGGCACGTCGCGCGCGCATCGCCTGTACAAGAAGACGCTGCAGCAGCGCACGCGTTTCAAGGTCCACGACGAGAAGAACGAGTGCGGGGTCGGAGACCTCGTGCGCATCACGGAGACGCGGCCGCTTTCGAAGGAGAAGCGCTGGCGCGTGCTCGAGATCGTGGAGAAGGCCCGGTGATCCAGCAGGAGACGCGCCTCCGTGTCGCGGACAACTCAGGAGCGAAGGAAATCCTGTGCATCCGCGTGGCCGGAGGCCACTACCGTCGCTACGCGTCGGTGGGCGACATCATCACCGCCACCGTCAAGTCGGCGCAGCCCGGCGGCCAGGTCAAGAAGGGCGAGGTCGTCAAGGCGGTCGTGGTCCGCGTCAACAAGGAATACCGGCGCCCCGACGGGTCGCTCATCCGGTTCGACGAGAACGCGGCGGTGCTGCTGGCAACTGCCAACAACCCGCGCGGCACGCGCATATTCGGGCCCGTGGCTCGCGAGCTGCGCGAGCGCAACTTCATGAAGATCATCTCTTTGGCCCCGGAGGTTTTGTAGACCAATGCTTCGCAACAAGCTGGAGCCCAAGCGCCGGTGGCTCGACCTCGCGCCCGGCGACCCCGTGATCGTGGTCGCGGGCAAGGACAAGGGCAAGCAGGGCGAGGTGCTCCGCACCCTCCCCGACAAGCACAAGATCG
>VBFW01000353.1 GCA_005880525.1 Chloroflexota bacterium
AGGACGCCACCCGCGCTGAGGATGCCGTGCGTGTTGGCTTTCACATCGGCGATGAAGAGCCCAAGGGCGACGATGAGCATGAGCGCGCCGGCGATGTTCACCGGCAGGTTGGCGAGCGAGACCACCGCCAGCACCGCGGCGATGCCGCCGACCACGCCGGGCAGGATCGCGCCAGGCGACGTCAGCTCAGTGATGATTCCGTAGGAGGCGAGCAGGAGCAGAAGCGCGGCGATCGTGGGGTCGATGAGCGCGCCGAGGAAGACCTGCCAGAAGGGCATTGGCTCGTCGGTGACGATCGCGTTGCCTGTGTGGATGGTCAGCGTGCCGGTCGGCCTGGTGACGGTGCGGTTGTCGAGCGTCGCGAGCAGCGAGGGAATGTCGTTGGATTCCAGGTCGGCGACGTGCAGCCGAACCGCCTCCTCGGCGCTGATGTTCACGCTGTGCCGCACGGCGTCCTCGGCCCAGTCGGCATTGCGGCCGTGCATCGAGGCGAGGGTGCGAACGCGCGTGACCGCGTCGTTCAGGACCTTGGCCCCGAGATCACCCGTGAGATCGGCGCCGGTGGCGTCGATGGGATGCGCGGAGCCGATGTTGGTGCCTGGGGCCATGGCCACCACGTCTGCGGCCTGCGCGACGAACAGCCCGGCCGAAGCTGCGCGCGCCCCGCTCGGGTAGACGTAGACGATGACCGGCACCTTCGAGTTGAGAAGCGACGTGACGATGTCGTCCATCGAGGTCGAGATGCCGCCGGGGGTGTTCAGCACGAGCAGGAACGCGCTCGACCCGTCGGACTGGGCGCGGGACACCTCGCTCGCGACATAGGCGGCGGTGATGTTGTTGATGTCCCCGTTGAGGTCGGCCCTCAGGACCTGCGGCGCGGCCGCCAGCGATGGGCGCGGCAGCAAGGCCAGCACCGCCGCGAACGCCAGCGCGACCCGGACCATACGCACGCCACGATTATTCGACGGATGGATGTAAAACGTGGAACATCCCCAAGAATCCCTCTCCCGCAGGGGTGAGGGGCGTCAAAAAAGCCTCCGCGTAAAATCGAGCGGATGGCCAAACCGTTCGGTTCCGCGGAGCAGGACGAGCTTCTGCGCCGCGCCGCCGGCGGTGACCAGGCGAGCCAGGAGCGGCTGGTCGAGGCCTTCATGCCGACCGTCGTGCGCATGGCCTCGGCACGCGCTGAGCCGGGCGTACCCGTGGGCGACCTCGTGCAGGAGGGCGCAATCGGCCTGATCGAGGCAATCAGGACCTTCTCAGGGAGCGGTGAGGCCGATTTCGGGCGCTTCGCCGAGGCGCACATCGCGGCCCAGCTGACGACCGCGCTCGAGGCGGAGGCCGAGTCGGTGCGCGACGAGCTGCTGCTCGTGACCGCTGCCGAGGATTACGACCGCGTGGAGCTGATTCTGGCGCGGGAGCTCCATCGCGCACCGACCGAGGTCGAGATGGCGCAGAAGCTCGAGTGGACGGTGGAGCGTACGCGATACGTCGCGCAGGTCGTGGCCGAGGCCAGGCGCCGGCACGACGAAGAGCTGCTCACGTACATCGACCCGGCGGACATCGACATCGAGGACGACGCCGCAGCCGAAATCGATCCCAGTTTGAACTAGCGTTGCCCAACCGCACACCCCTGTACGACCGGCACGTCGCGCTCGGCGGACGCATGGTCGATTTCGGCGGCTGGGAGATGCCGCAGCAGTACACGTCCATCCGCGACGAGCACCTGGCGGTGCGCAAGGTCGCCGGCCTATTCGACGTGTCGCACATGGGCCGGCTCAACGTCGAGGGCCGCGATGCGGAGGCTTTCCTCAACAGCGTCGTGACCAACGATGTGGCGGGCGTGCAACCAGGACACGCGCAGTACAACTTGATGTGTCGCGAGGACGGCGGAATCATCGACGACCTGGTCATCTACAAGAGCTCACCGACCGATTTCGTGGTTGTGGTCAACGCATCGAATCGCGAAAAGGATGTGGCCTGGTTGCGAGCTCACCTCCCAGCCGGCGCGGCGATGGAGGACCGCACCGATGAGGTCAGCCTCCTCGCCTTTCAGGGCCCGCGCGCCGAAGAGCTGATGCCGAAGCAGACCAGCGACACCCGCGATCTCCCTTACTTCGGATTCGTCAAAGGCACGGTCGCCGGGGTGGACGGATACATCGCACGCACCGGCTACACCGGCGAGGACGGCTTCGAGCTGTTCGTCCCTTCGAAGAATGTCGGTGACGTGTGGGATGCGCTCCTCGAGAACGGACGCGGCCAGGGCGTGCTGCCCGCCGGGCTGGGCGCGCGCGATGCCGCCAGGCTCGAGGCTGCGCTGCGACTGTGGGGCAACGACATGGACGAGACCGTCAACGCGTACGAGGCCGGTCTCGGTTGGACTGTGAAGCTCGACAAAGGCGACTTCATCGGGCGCGATGCGCTGGCGAAAGTAAAGGAGGCCGGTCCGCGCCGGCGATTGATCGGCCTGAGCATGGCGGCGGGCAACATCCCGCGGCATGGCGCCGCCGTCAACAGGGGCGGCGACGCTCCGGCCGACGTGGCGAGGCTGCCCTTCTATCGCGGCTCGGCGCACACGGCGAGCGCGCCGGCCAAGTCCAAAGATTCGAATTGACCGGGCGTCCGTGAAGAAGAGGAGAGTGGTCGATGGCTGAGCGGCGCTACAGCAAAACGCATGAATGGGTCGCAGTCGACGGCAAGTCCGCGACCGTCGGCATCTCCGATTTCGCGCAGGCGCAGCTCGGCGATGTGGTTTTCCTGGATCTGCCCAAGCCTGGCCGGAAGGTCAGCAAGGGTGAGACCTTCGGCGTGATCGAATCGGTGAAGGCAGCGAGCGATCTCTATTCGCCCGTGAACGGAACGGTCGCGGCCGTCAACGAGAACTTGACCGCGCATCCCGAGCTCGTGAACTCGGACCCGTATGGCGAGGGCTGGATCCTGAAGGTGGACCTCGCCGGCGCGCCGCCGTCAGACCTCATGGACGAAGCCGACTACAAGAAAGCGGCGGAGGCCGGCGCTCACTAAGTGCCCTACCTGGTCCATTCGCCGCAAGATCGGGAGGAGATGCTGGCGGCAATCGGAGTCGAATCGATGGACGCGCTCCTCGGCGACATTCCACCGTCGCTGCGAATCCACGACCTGAAACTGGCGCGCGGACTTTCCGAGTTCGAGACGATGGCAGCGGTCCGCGACCTCGCTGCGGCGAACCGCGTCTTCGCCGATCGCTTGACCTTCCGGGGCGGCGGCGTCTACAAGCGGTTCATCCCCACGGCCGTTGCCGCCGTGACCGGCAAGCCGGAGTTCTACACCGCGTACACGCCCTACCAGCCCGAGGCAAGCCAGGGCACGCTGCAGGCGATCTACGAGTTCCAGACGCTCATCGCCGAGCTGACCGCGATGGACGTGGCGAATGCATCGCTGTACGACGGCGCGACCTCTGTCGCGGAGGCTTCGATGATGGCCCGCGTCCACACAGGCCGCGACGAGATCCTCGTCGCGGGCTACCTGCACCCCGAGTACGTCGAAGTGCTGCACACGTTCAGCGAAGGCCGCGGCATGAAGGTGAAGCGCGGCGACCAGC
>VBFW01000098.1 GCA_005880525.1 Chloroflexota bacterium
TGCTGACAGGCCGGGGTGACACCGAGGACATCGTCGCCGGGATGGGCCTTGGCGCCGACGACTACCTGGTCAAGCCATTCGCCCTCCGCGAGCTGCTGGCTCGAGTGCGAGCGAAGATCGAACGCCCTCCGGTGCCGGCGTCGAGCCTCGTGCCTGACATAGAGCCAGGCGTGCTCTCCGAGGCCCAGTTTGCGGTCGAGCTTGGTCTCGAGGTCACGCGCGCCCAGAAGACCAACCGGCGCGGCGTAATCGCTCTGATCGCCCTGCACGAGCTCCAGCCATTGCGCATGAGGTTCTCCTCGAGAGTTGAGGACGAGATCGAACGCCAGACGGCCGCCTTGATCATGCGCGGCGCCGAGCCTCTGGACGTGCTCGGCCGCGACGCCCAGGGACGTTTCACGCTCCTGCTGCCGGAGACGGTTGTGGCCGACGCGCGGCGCCGGCTCACCGAGGTGATGGAAACGATTGCGGCCAACGAGTTCAGGGCCGGCGCCGAGGTCTTCCAGCTCACCCCAGTGGTGGGCTTCGTCGAATTCGGGGTCGAGTCGGATGCCAGAGAGCTCGGAGAGCGCTGCGCGATCGCCGTCGAGCATGCGGAGCTGCAGCTGGATCTCCGACCGGTGCTCTTCATGCCCACGATGCGCCCACTGGCCCGGCCGGCCAGGCCAGCCCCAGGTCCCGGCCTGGTGCGCTTGCTGGTCAGCGTCCCCGCCCAGATCCTCATCACGCAGCTGCTGGCCATCGCAGTACCGCTGGCGGTCTACCTGCTCTTCGACACGTTGGGGGTCAACATCGTTCCGATCGCGTACGTCGTGGTCGTGATCGCGCTGCTGGTGACGGCAATCCTCATCTGGACCGAAGGCCTGCTCGCCCTCCGGCCCAAGCACCCGCCGCGAATTCAAGAACGATGCCGGTAGAAGAGACGCTGGCCGAGATGGCGCGTGCCGACCCGCGCCTCAAGGTGATTCGCGTCGAAGGCAGCGAGTCCAAAGCGCAGAACGTGAACGCCGCGCTGTCCGAAACCACAGGCGAGTTCATCGGCATATTCGACGCGGACCACCATCCAGAGCCGAACGGCTTTCGCCGGGCGTGGCGCTGGCTGGATTCCGGGTACGACATCGTTCAAGGTCACTGCGCGGTCCGCAACGGGGACGAGACGTGGGTGTCGCGGATGGTGGCCGTCGAGTTCGAGGCGATCTACGCGGTCAGTCACCCAGGGCGCGCGCGCCTGCACCATTTCGGGATCTTCGGAGGATCGAACGGCTACTGGAAGGCGCACCTGCTCCACGAGATCCGCATGCACGCCTTCATGCTCACCGAGGACATCGATTCGTCGATCCGGGCCCTCCTCGAAGGTCGCCGCATCGCGTCCGACCCACTCCTGATCTCGCGAGAGCTCGCCCCGGTCACACTGCGCGCCCTCTGGAACCAGAGGATGCGGTGGGCTCAAGGCTGGTTCCAGGTGTCATATCGCTATTTGTGGAAAGGCCTGGCGTCGCGGCGGCTGACGCTGCGACAGAAGCTGGGATTGATCCAGCTGCTGACCTGGCGCGAGCTGTACCCGTGGATCGCCAACCAGATGGTGCCGATCATCATCTTCTGGTCGATCAAGTACGGCGGCCTGGCCAGGATCGACTGGCTCGTTCCGATCTTCGTCATGACCACGATCTTCACGCTCGGCACCGGCCCAGCGCAGACGCTGCTCGCCTGGCGACTCGCCAATCGCGACATCGGTCGCCACCGCGGCTGGTTCGTCTACTACCTGGTGATGAGCAGCCTGTTCTACACCGCGTTCAAGAACCTGATCGCGGTCGTCGCGCAGGTGAACGAGGCATTGCAGCAGCGCAGGTGGAAGGTGACGCCACGGACCGCGCGCGCCGCTGCCACCGAGGCGCAGGCGGCCGGCACATCGACGACCGGGCGCTGACGGACAATTCGGGCATGGCTGTAGGCAAGGCGCTCATCGTCGATGACCTGCGCTCGCTCGAGCTCCGGAAGCCGAGCGAGGCCGCATCGGCAATCTACGATCGGGATATCGGTCTCCGGCTGCTCTTCGAAGATCCTGCCTCAGGCGAAGAGCACTACGTGGTCCGCTATCCCGCAGGGGTAAAAGGTCGAGTACACACACACACGGCCGCCCACACGATCATCGTCCTGGAGGGGCAGCTCGATGCCAACGGCCAGGTCATCGGGCCCGGCGCGTACGTTCATTTTCCGGCCGGAGAGCCGATGCGACACCAGGCAACTCCCGACAGTCCCTGCATGTTCGTGCTCATCTTCCACGGCCCATTCGACGTCGAGGTAGTGGCCGAGTAGGCCGGAGCTTCAGGACTCGGGCCCGTCGTGTGGGCTGTGCACGTAGCTCCACGATTTGCCGTCCCAGCGCTCGATCAGAGCCCAACCAGAACCACACGAGCCGACACTGCGAATGCCGACGGCCCAGACGCTGTCGTGTTGTGCGGTTACGGCGTTGACGACTCCAGTCGATTGCGAGGCCGCGGCGGCCGTCGTCCAGCGATTTCCATCCCAATGCTCGATCAGCCAGTCCCGAGTTGCGGCGCCCGCGATCCAGACGTCGGCGGGGCCGGCCACAGCGATCGTGTGTATGGAGCTATTTGAAATATTTGGGCTGGGCAGGACCGTCCACGAGACTCCATCCCAGTGGATCACATGCGCGCCGACCGCCCAGACATCGTCCGCCGAGAGCGCGCGAACGCTGGTGAGCTGGCCGCCAGCGCCGAGGTTTGGACTCGGAACGACCAGCCAGCTGGCGCCGTCCCAATGCTCGATCAGCGGCTTGCTCCCGGTGCCGTCCGACTTTGTCTGGAAACCAACCGCCCAGACGTCCGCAGCATCGACCGCGGAAATACCCGACAACTGTCGGATGTTGCCAGCGGGGCTTGGCGCATCGACCACGGTCCATGACGCTCCGTTCCAGTGTTCAATCAGCGGCTCAGGTCGCTCTGGACCAAAGTAATCGCCGACCGTCCAGGCATCGTTCTCGCTGATCGCAGCCACCGCAGTCAGTCGGTTGTCGGTCCCGCTGGGGTTAGGCGAGCTGACGACAGACCAGCTGCTGCCATCCCAGTGCTCGATCAGGGTTCCGTTCTGCCCGTTCTTGATTCCCAATCCGACCGCCCAGACGTCACGCGGCCCCGCCGCGGAGACCGCGACCAGGCCGGCGCCTTGGTCCCAGGGGCCTACCGGAGCCACAGTCGACGTCCAACGCTGTCCGTCCCAGTGCTCGGTTAGCGGCATTGAGCGACCTTCGTCCTGGTACGTGCCGACCGCCCACATGTCGGACACCGAGATCTCCGAGGCGCCCGATAGGGTTGCCTGCGTCGGCTGGAATTTGCCGCACTCAATCGGGCCTGTCGGACCGCAGCCCTGAAAACATCCACTGAGCAGGATCAGCGTCGCCGCAATCGAGACTCGTCGCCACATTCGAGGCCTCAGCGGAAGTATCTCCATAATTCGAAGCAGATGAACGGCGTGCACGACATGGGCGGCATGCACGGCTTCGGTCCCGTCGACATCGAGCACGACGAGCCCGTGTTCCATCAGCGCTGGGAGGGCGTCGTGCGGGCGATGATGGCGCGCACGAACGGCCGTTACTACAACCTCGACGAGTTCCGTCACGCGGTCGAGCGCATGCCGTCGGACGAATACCTCCGGGCAACCTACTACGAGCGCTGGCTCCACGCGGTCGAGACGCTGCTGCTCGAGAAAGGCGTGATCACCACCGCCGAGCTGACCGAC
This sequence comes from Chloroflexota bacterium, assembly GCA_005880525.1. Lineage (GTDB taxonomy): Bacteria > Chloroflexota > Dormibacteria > Dormibacterales > Dormibacteraceae > CF-118. Next base: position 3,760 of record VBFW01000098.1, read on the forward strand.
GGCCACGCAATGAGTCCCGCGCCGGCGGCGACGCGTGACGCCGAACCACGACCTGCGCTGGAAGCACACTTTCAACCGGGCGATCGGGTGATGACGCGCAACATCCACCCGCACGGGCACACGCGCCTGCCGAGATACGCGAGGGGCAGGCATGGCGTGGTCCGCAAGGTCTACGGACCCTTCCGCCTACCCGACGCCAACGCACACGGCGACCACCATGCCTGGCAGCCCTGCTATGCGGTCGAGTTCGCGGCGCGAGAGCTCTGGGGGGACGACGCCAGCCCGTCCGATCGCATGTGCATCGACCTGTGGGAGAGCTACCTCGAGCCGGAGGAGAAACCATGAGCCACGACCACGACCACGACCATCACCCGGAGGCGCCTTCACCTGTCGAGGCTCGCGCGCTGGCGCTCGAGTCGCTGCTGGTCGAGAAGGGACTCCTGACCTCCGAGGAGGTGGACCGCATCGTTTCGATGTACGAGCACGACATCGGTCCAATGCTCGGCGCGAGAGTAGTCGCGCGCGCGTGGGTGGACGGCCCCTACAAGGAGCGATTGCTGGCCGATGGCCCAGCGGCCGTCAAGGAGCTCGGCATCAGCTATCCAGACGGCACGCAGCTGGTGGTCGTCGAAAACCAGCCGGAGGTGCACAACGTCATCGTCTGCACGCTCTGCTCGTGCTACCCGTGGCCGGTGCTAGGCCTGCCACCTACGTGGTACAAGTCGCCGCCGTACCGCTCGCGCATGGTCCGCGAGCCGCGCACCGTGCTGGAAGAGTTCGACCTGACGCTGCCCGACGAGGTCGCCGTCAACGTGTGGGACTCGAGCTCGGACGTCCGCTACATGGTGCTCCCGCAGCGCCCGCAAGGCACCGAAGGCTGGACTGAAGAGCAGCTGGCGGGCATCGTCACGCGCGACTGCATGATCGGCGTCGCCCGCCCGCGCATCCCGGCCGAGAGCGGCGCACGATGAGCGTCGACAACAGCGTCGCCCACCTCGAGGGCGAGGCCGCCCTGCCGAGAAAGAACGGCGAGCTCGTCTTCTCCGCGCCGTGGGAGGGCCGAGCCTTCGGCCTCGCGGTTTTGCTCAGCGAAAATGGCGCTTATGCCTGGAACGACTTTCGCGAGCGACTTGTAGCGGAGATCGCCAAAGGCGATGACGCCTACTACGAGAGCTGGCTCGACGCGCTGCAATCGCTGCTTCTGGCCGGGGGCGTGGTCACCGCGGACGAGGTTTCGCGGAGGGCGGACGAATACGCGCGCCTGGAGCGCGACCCGGTCTTTTAGCGCCCCGAGCGGCGCCAGGGAAATCCCTCCGGCCGCGCTTCCCGAATATGCGGCGTCACCCTGGACACCGGCCGGGCCGGCACTGATACCGGGATCGAGAAAGCGCCGATCAGAACGACCGGCAAAGCAGCAGTCAAGAGCCTGAGCCGTTTCACGTGCTTGCCTCCTGAACATCGCTGGCCCGCGGCAACGACTCCAGTAGCTCGATGAGCTTTTCCACCTTCGTCAGCACGTTTGACGATGGCAGCAATCCCAACCACTACCAGCAGCAGGTGGTGGCGACCGTGGCCATCCCCTGACGTCGGCGTGATCCATAAAGGGGCCGCCCCGATGGCGGCCCCTTTATCCTCTAGCCGTCACCGTCACCTGCCTGGGAGGAACACCGATGGCCCGCACCCCGCTCCTGAGCCGCTTCCAGCAGCTGTTTCGCGACTTCGACGAAGCGGAGCGGACCGGCCGCTCGGTCGCAGACATCCGTTCCTCGCGCCTGAGCCGGCGGGACTTCCTGAAGGCGGGAGCCGCGACAGCCGGCGCGCTCGCGATGAGCGGGCCGCTGGGCCGCCTGGCCGCTGCGGCACCGCCGCCGCGCATCGCAATCGTCGGCGGCGGCATCGCCGGCCTGAACGCCGCGCTCACTCTCCAGGACGCCGGCCTCGCCTCGACCGTCTTTGAGGCCTCCAACCGCGTCGGCGGCCGCATGCACTCGGACACGACGTCGTGGCTGAACGACCAGACCAGCGAGCACTGCGGCGAGCTGATCGACTCGGGCCATAAGACGATCCTGGGTCTGGCCAGCCGGTTCAAGCTTCAGACCGTCGACCTCCTCGGGGCCGAGCCGAACCACTCAAACGATGCCAACTTCTTCTTCGGCCAGTACTACACCGAGGCGCAGGCGCAGGCCGACTTCAACCCGGTGTGGAACAACGTCAAGAAGGACGTCAACGCAGCCTCCTACCCGACGCTGTACAACCAGTTCACCGACGCCGGCTACGCGCTCGACCACATGAGCATCTACGACTGGATCGAGTCACGCGTTCCCGGCGGGCATACCACGCCCATGGGACAGCTGCTCGACGTCGCCTACAACATCGAGTACGGCAACGTCACGTCGCAGCAGAGCTCGCTGAACATCGTCTACCTGCTCGGGTTCTCGCCGGTGCCGGGCAACTTCGCCGTCTTCGGAGCGTCGAACGAGCGCTACCACATCGCCGGAGGCAACGAGCAACTGCCGCTCGCGATCGCCGCGTCGCTGCGGGCAGACACGGTGCAGCTCAACACCACGATGACCGGCATCGTGCGCAATGGCGACGGCACCTACAACCTGACGCGCACCAACGCGTTCGGGTCGCTGACCACGCCATACGATCGAGTCATCCTGGCACTGCCGTTCTCGGTGCTGCGCACCATCCTCACGACGAACGCGGCGTACCGCGCCGCGGGCTTCGACAGCCGCAAGCAGACCGCCATCCAGCAGCTCGGATACGGCGCCAACGCCAAGCTGCAGCTTCAGTTCAACAGCAGGTACTGGAACGGCTCAGGCCCATGGGGCATCGGCAACGGCAACAGCTACTCCGACACGGGATACCAGAACACCTGGGACGTGACCCGGGCCCAATCCGGCAACACTGGGATCCTGGTCGATTACACAGGTGGTGGCGTGCCGCTGGCTTCATTCAAGGGCGACACGACGGACCCGAAGGTCGTAAGCCGTTTCGCCGCGACGTTCTTGAAGCAGATCGAGCCTGTGTTCCCGGGCATCTCGGCCCAGTGGAATGGGCGGGCGACGCTTGACGTGCCGCTGGCCAACCCTTACCTGCTTGGCTCCTACTCCTACTGGAAGGTCGGCCAGTACACGTCGTTCAGCGGCTATGAGGGCGCGCGGCAACCCGACCCGCTCACGGGCAACTGTCACTTCGCAGGCGAGCACTGCTCAACCAACTTCCAGGGGTACATGGAAGGCGGCGCCGAGCAGGGTGCGCGCGCGGCCAACGAAATCCTGAAGGACTACAAAGCCGGCGTCTTTCCGTAGGTATCGGCCGGGCTGATCCGCAGCGGCAGCGCCAGCCAGCCCATGGCCAGCGCGCCCAGGACGCCGGGCACGAAGGCCAGCGCGGCCACGCTGGTCGCGTCCCACACGGCGCCGGCCACCAGAGGCAGCACGAATCCCATCGCGTACTGGATGGTCAGCACGGCCGCGCTCATGCGGTGCACATCGCCCGGCGCTGCCACGCGCGGCGGCAGCGACAGCACGACGATGAACGACAGGGCGGCGGAGAAACCCAGCACGAATGCCCAGGCGACCACACCGGCACCCGGGGTCAGCACCAGCCCCACCTGAGCGACCGCCATCAGAAAGGCGGAACCGACAAAACCGGCGCGCCCCATCAACAGGCGATCCCACATCGCGACCGCCGGCGCCGTCAGCAGCTGCGAGCCGTTGAGCACCGCAAGCGTTGGCGTGATCAGGTTGTGGCGGCCGCTCTGGTCGAGGAAGTCGGGGATGTAGGCGTTGGTGCCGAAGTAAACCGCTGACGCCATGCCCATCACGGCGCCGATGCGCACGACCTGGTTCTCGCGCCAGGAAGGCCACCAGCGCCTCGGCATGGAAAGGCTGGGCCGGTGTCGCGGCGCCACCGCCACCAGGCCCAGCGCGCTGGCCCCCACGATGACTGACCACGAGGCCAGTGCCCAGCGCCAGTCGCCACCTGCAAGTGGCAGGACGCCGAACGGAGTCGTGAAGATCGTCGGGATCGTCTCGCCGCAGAGCATTCCGTTGCTCAGCACCGCGGTGGCCAGGATGATGCGGGTCGGAAACCAGTCGCGCACCAGGGCAGGAAGGGCGGGCTGGCTCACGGCCACGCCGAGGCCCATCAGCAAAGTCGCTGCGAACAGCACCGGCGTGCTCGGACCGAGCCCTCGGAGAGCCCCGAAGACCGCCACCGCGGCAAGGCCGACGGCCAGGGCACGCCGCACGCCGAGACGGGCGATGAGGAGCGACCCAGGCACCGCCGCCAGCGCGAACAGCACCACTGGCAACGACACCAGCGCCCCGACCGCCTTCTCGTCGAGGTTGAGCTCGCGGTGGATGAGTGGGATCAGCGGCGGCACCGCCAGCAACGTGAGGCGCAGATCGACCCCGCCCAGCCAGAGCAGAACCAGCCGCGTCCAGTCCGCGCGCGTGAGCTGCATCAGGCCATACTGGCGGGCATGTCAGGACTGCTCATCGTTGCCGCCACCGGGCCCGCCGACGCGACTCGTGCCAGCATCCCGTTCCACATCGCCGCCAACGGCGCTGGGCCGGCCAACGTCGAGGTCGCGATCGCGTTCGCGGGCGACTCGATCGACCTGCTCAAGACCGAGGTCAGCGCCGGCGTTCGCGGAGTCGGGATCCCGCCCCTTACCGACCTCCTCAGCAAGTGCGCAGCGCAGCAGATTCGCTTCTACGTTTGAAAAGGCTGCGCCGAGGCCCGTGGGGTCTCGCAGGAGATGCTCGGACCGCACTCGTCCTTCA
>VBFW01000320.1 GCA_005880525.1 Chloroflexota bacterium
AGATGCCTTTGGCGCAGCGCATCCCGAAGCTGCCCGGCTTCAAGAACCCGTTCAAGAAGATCTACGAGGTGGTCAACATCTCCAAGCTGCACCGGTTCGAGGACGGGACCACAGTCGACGCCGAAGTGCTGATCGACGCCGGCCTTGCGCGGCCGGGATTCGAGATCAAGGTGCTGGGCACCGGCGATCTGCGGCGGAAGCTCATCGTCGAGGCGCATGCGTTCAGCAACAGCGCGCGCGAGGCCATCGAGGCGAAGGGCGGCAGCGTCAAGGTCCTCGGTCAGCCGCGGCAGCGCGGCCCGAAGCGGTCTCGTAAGAAGGTGAGCCGGCCGGCGGCTGTTACCGAGGAGAGTACCCCTCCCGCAGAGGCATAACCCATGAACCTGATCCAGGCGCTTGTCAATGCGATCCGGCTGCCGGAGCTCCGCAACAAGATCCTGTTCACGGGTGGCATCCTGATCATCTTCCGGTTCTTCGCCAACGTGGCGGTGCCCGGTGCGAGCCAGACCGCGCTGGCCAATCTCTTCAATTCGCAAGCGCTGCTCGGACTGCTGGATCTCTTCTCAGGCGGTGGCCTGTCGCGGTTCAGCGTCGTGGCGATGGGCATGAATCCCTACATCAACGCCACGATCATCATGCAGCTGATGACCGTGATCTCCGAGCGCATCAAGGAGATCCAGAAAGAGGGCGAGATGGGTCGCCGCCGCATCCAGCGGTGGAGCCGGTACCTCACTGTCGCGCTCGGCGCGGGCCAGGCCTACGGCTTCACCGTGCTGTTCCAGAACACGAGCCCCGCCATCCTCCCGGTGCTCGATTGGTTCCAGCGCCTCGAGATCATCGTCGTGCTGACCGCCGGCACGATCATGCTGATGTGGTTCGGTGAGCTCATCACCGAGTACGGCATCGGCAACGGTGTCTCGCTCATCATCTTCGCCGGCATCATCGGCCGTGGTCCGCAGGGCGTGGCCGCTGTGTTCGCCGCGCACACGACCGGCGGTGGCCTTGCCGACTACGTCCCCTTCATCGTGTTCGGCCTCATCGCGCTGGTGATGACGGCGGTCATCATCGAGGTGCAGCAGGCGGTCAGGAAGATTCCCATCCAATCGGCGCAACGAGTCGCCGGTGGGCGTGAGGTGGGGCGGAGGGCCAGCTTCCTGCCGCTGCGCGTCAACCACGCCGGCGTCATTCCGATCATCTTCGCGATCTCGGTGATGTTCTTGCCGACGATCCTCGCCAACTACTTCACCGGCGCGCCGCCAGACACCTGGTACTACAAGGCGGCCGCGTGGTTGCGAGGCAACTGGGATCCAAGCACGTCCAACGTGGCGATGGCAATCACGTACAACGGGCTCTACTTCCTATTCACGTTCGCGTTCACGTACTTCTACACGGCCATCACATTCGAGGTGACCGACGTCGCCGATAACCTCAAACGCTACTCAAGCTTCATCCCGGGCATACGTCCGGGCAAACCGACTGCCGATTACCTCGCGGCCGTGATGAATCGCGTCACATTCGCGGGCGCGTGCTTCCTTGGGTTCATCACAGTCATCCTGCCGATCGCAACGGCGAAGATCTCAGGCATCCCGCATCAGCAGATGTATCTGGGAGGGACCGCGATCCTGATCGTGGTCGGCGTGGCTCTGGACACCATGAAACAGCTGCAGACGCAGCTGGTAATGCGCCAGTACCGCGGCTTCATCACATGAGCCGGGCTTCCTCCCCACCGTGTGGGGAGGTTAGGAGGGGGCGTTGAACCTCCTCATCTATGGCCCCCCGGGGAGCGGCAAGGGCACCCAGGCGGAGCTGCTTCACCGGTCATTCGACATCCCGCATATCGCGACCGGCGACATCCTGCGGGGAGAGGTCGCGGCCGGCACGCCGCTCGGCCTCAAGGCGCAGCCCATCATGGCCGCGGGCGGCTACGTGCCGGACGACATCATGATCGGCATCATCCGAAACCGCCTGCAGCAGGGCGACAGCGAGAAGGGCTTCGTCATGGACGGCTTCCCGCGCACCATCCCGCAAGCGGAGGCTCTGGACACATTGCTCGAGGAGCTGGGCCGTCGCTTCGACCACGTCGTCTACATGAACGTGGAGACCTCTGAGCTCGTCCGCCGGCTTGCCGGCCGCATGACCTGCCCGGTCGACCAGAAGACATACCCGCCCGGCACCGTCAGGTGCCCGGTCGACGGCGCCGTGCTCATCCAGCGCGAGGATGACAAGCCGGAGGCGGTGAAGAAGCGCATCGA
>VBFW01000099.1 GCA_005880525.1 Chloroflexota bacterium
GCAGAGCTTCGGCATCCTTGGCGTTGTTGTTGGACTCTTCACGATTGCAATTGGAGTGGGACCGCGGACCGCTCTCGATCTGGGACTCCACGCACTGATGCTGATCACCCTCGTTGCAGGCTTGATCATCGCGATCCAAAGCAAGACCCGGGCGGTCGAGGCGTGATCAAGGCGGTCTCCGCTCTTCGTCTCGCGGTCGCCGACGTCGAACGCTCGCTCGCCTTCTACAAGATGCTCGGCTTCCAGGAGGTGCCAACCGAGGGCGACGCGCGCGAAGTTCGCTCGAACTGGTTTCGCATTCGTCTGGAAAGCCGCCAATCCAAATCTGGCAGCGTGGGACTGCGGGTCTGCATCTCCGTCGACGACGTCGAGACGTTCGCCGCGCACCTCGCACGCCACCACGTCAAAGCCCATAGCGAGGCCGCGGGAAAGAGCACCGAACTGGTCGTTACCGACCCCGACGGGTACACCCTGCTGTTTTTCCAGACCAAAGGCTCGGCCCAGAAAAGCGAGAAGTCCCACCAGGCGTCGACCTAGTCGCCACTACCACATTCCAGGGTTAGCCGGGGAATTGCGCCTCTTTTAGATTGGCGCCATGCCAGGAGCAAGTGAGCTAGCGAGACGCGTGTCGATCATGAACGCCAACTGGGTGGCGGGCGGCGATGGCGAAGACGGATCCTTCCACATCATGGTCGTGACAGAGGATGGCGAGAAGCACGTGATGAGTCCCAGCCCTGCCTCGACGGCCGCGCTCGTTGCATTGGCGCGAGCCGACACCGTGCTCGTGTGGGATCCCGCGGACCGCACGTTGATCGCCGCGAACATTGTCGGCAGGATGGCCTGGACTAACACACCGAGCAGTTAGCGGACCCCAGGCCTCGCCCCGCACCTCATATATGGATAGGCAGCGACTTCAAGCCGCGAAAGACAGGGATGGATTTCCACTCAAGCTGACCACCTCCCAGCTCAAGGTCGGGGTACCTGGCCAGCAGGGAGCCTATCGCGATCTGCGCTTCGGCTCGGGCAAGGGCTGCGCCGACGCAGAAGTGGATGCCATTGCCGAACTCGAGATGCCGGTTGGGTGATCGCTCGATGTCGAAGCGGTCCGGTTCCGCAAATTGTTCGGCATCGCGATTAGCCGCGCCGATCACCATGTAGACCGTCTGGCGAGAGGCGATCTTCTTGCCGCCAATAGTGACGTCCTGTGCCGCGCCGACACCTCGAAGCTGTACGGCACCGTCGTACCGCATCATCTCTTCGATTGCGCTGGCGATGAGCTCGGGTTTTGATTGCAGCTTCTTGCGCTCGTCAGGGTTTTGCAGCAGCGCGAACACCCCGTTCCCGATGGTGTCCGTCGTCGTCTCATGCCCATTCATAAGAAGCAGGATCGCGTTCGCAAGCAACTCCTCGCCATCCAGCCGGCTGCCGGCGCTTTCGGCTTCGACGAGCGCGCTCATGATCGTATCGTCAGGCCGGCTTCGCAGCCGGCCAACAAGTTCTTTGAAGTATGCAACCAGCGCATTGACACTGGTCCGCGCCCGCTCTTCGGTGTCGAGCGCTCCGGCGGAATATGCGATCACATCGTCTGACCAGCGCTTGAATTGGTCCATGTCGCCGTGGGGCAAGCTGAGCATTTCGCTGATGACGAGCACTGGCAGTGGGGACGCCAGGTCGGCGATCAAGTCCAGGTCGCGCCGTCCAGCGATTCGTTCGAACAGTTGATCGACAATCGCCTGGATTCGTGGGCGCATGCCATCGATTCGCCTCGGCGTGAACGCTCGATTCACCAGCAACCGGAGTCGGGTGTGCCGGGGCGGCTCGGAGAACAGCATCATCCGCGACAGCACCCGGCGCAGTGGATCGTCGGTTTCAACGGTCACATCCCCCGTGCCACGCACGAGCCGGGGGTTGGCGAGGGCGGCCGCGACATCCGCGTATCGCGTCACGACCCAGACTTGATGCTCCTCGTCCCAGTGCACCGGATCGCGTTCTCGCAGCGCGCTGTAGGCGGCGTACGGGTACCGAAAGAAATCCGCCGTGAAGAGGGGTGGGAAGGCCCGCTGGGCCACAGGAGGGTCCATGCCTGGATCGTGAGCGGTTCGACATCGTCTGGCAAGCGCAGTCCGTCGCTGGTCTCGAGCCGTCCGCCGCCGGCCGATGAGTTTTCAACCCGGGAGACGTCGATACTGATATGACGACGCACAAGCTTGTAACCGCCGGGGCCGACATCGTCTATGACGTCCATGGCCCGCTGCCCGCCGCGGACGGACGCCCGCCGCTGTTCATGATCGCCCAGCCGATGGACGCCAGCGGCTTCAGCACGTTGGCGTCTTACTTCTCCGATCGCACGGTCATCACGTATGACCCGCGCGGCCTCGGCCGCAGCGTCCGCAAAGACGGCAAGGTCGACAACTCACCGACAGTCCAGGCTGACGACGTTCACGCCGTCATCGAGGCGCTTGGCGTCGGACCTGTCGAGATGTTCGCCAGCAGCGGTGGCGCGGTGACCGCGCTCGCGCTGGTCGCGGCATACCCCAATGACGTGACCTGCCTGGTGGCACACGAGCCGCCCCTCATCTCAGTGCTTCCCGATGCGCGGGCGGCCGAGCGAGCACGCGCGGGAGTTCGGAACGCATATGAGGCCAAAGGATCGGGCGCCGGAATGGCGGCCTTCATCGCAATGACGTCGTGGCAAGGGGAATTCAACGACGACTACTTCGCAAGGCCCGCGCCGGATCCCGCCCAGTACGGGATGTCGACCGAGGACGACGGCTCGCGTGACGACCCACTGCTCTCCGACAGGTCCTGGGCGATCACCAGCTATCGCCCCGACTTCGACGCGCTGACCGCGGCCCCGACACGCATAGTGATCGCAGTGGGCGAGGAGTCCGCGGGCACCTTCACCGGACGCTCCTCGGTGGCCACCGCCGACCTACTTGGTCAGCAGGCGACGGTGTTCCCGAGCCATCACGGCGGCTTTATGGGCGGTGACTCCGGATACCCCGGCCAGCCCGAAGCCTTCGCCCGCAAACTGCACGACGTCCTCGACAAAGACAGATGACGCGAGCGTGAGCGCCTTCACGCAGCAGGAGATCGAGTACATGGCAAGCCAGCGTTTGGGCAGGCTGGCCACCGTGGGACCCCACGGGCAGCCCCACGTGGTTCCTGTCGCGTTCCGCTACAACCCCGATCTGGACACGATCGACATCAGCGGACACGGCTTCGCCAGACGGAAGAAATGGCGTGACGTTCACTCCAACGCCAAGGTCGCCTTTGTGGTGGACGACCTGGCGTCTGTCCAGCCATGGGCCCCGCGCGGCATCGAAATCCGGGGCACAGCAGAAGTGCTGCACTCCGGCGGAAAGACGGTGGCTCCGCATTTCGACGATGAGATGTTTCGGATCAGCCCGCGACGGATCTACACCTGGGGCCTGGCAGAGGGAGAGGAGAGATTCGGCGGCTCTGGACGTGATTTTCGAGGCTGATCGCATACTGATCTGATGGCCTCCTATTCGGCCAATCAGCGCGCAATCGCCCACGCTCGCCAGCTGATCGAAGCGCGCCAGTACGTTCTCGACAGCGATTGGGGCGAGGTTCAGCCGAAAGCGGCGGATGAGAATGCGTTCCTGAAAGGCCATTCCTGGGATGACTACGCGGAATGGCACCTCGGCCTCAACGATGAAGCCACTGACGAGACCAAGAGCCGATACGCGTTTGTTTATGGCGATTTTCGCCGCGTCCATCGGGCAGGCCTGATCGCCTGCCAGTACAGAGCGGCCGAGTGGCGCCACAAGGAGATCGAGCTCGCGGCGCACGACCTGCTGCAGCGGCTGGACAAGACCAGCGCCTGACCCGTTCTCATTTCAGAATTTCGAAGACGGGCCGGCCAAACGCTGCTTCCTCGGGGTCGTCTATGTCGATCCTGTCGACGTTGCGAACAAACCAGTTGCCGAATCGCGACGTGCGAGCGATCGGCGCGATCACGTCGCGGATGAAGGCGACGGCTTCCGCATGGCCGAGCTCCACGACACGCACGCTTTCGCGGCGCCGTCCAAAGCTGATGGTGGCGATGCCGGCCGCTCGGAGGTTGCGCGCCCAGTCCGTCTCCCCGAAGGGTGATATGAAACCGCGACGTCCGCCGTACTCACAGATCGTCACCGGCGTGGTTCGCGGCAAGCCCGTCTTCCTACCCCGGACGGTTATGAGCACGTCGGGTCCCATCGGCACCCCGAGCTTGAGCAGAGGCTTGGCGAGGAGGTTGAAAAAGGGGACCCAGGACGGGATTTGCCGGGCCTCGATCGGGCGATCGCGCGGCTCCGGCATGGTCATTCTCATGATTGTGTTTGAAGTGATGGCGGCAGGAGGCGGCGATTGTTAGAGGCAGCTGATCGACGCGCAGCACTCGCGACCGGGATTCGGCTGGAGGTTGTCACCGTCGGCTGGATGCTGGTCGAAGCCGTATTGGCGATCGGCGCCGGCATCGCAGCCCGAAGTCTTCTGCTGACGGCATTCGGTCTTGACAGCGTGATCGAGCTCATCAGCGGCGCGGTTCTGCTGTGGCGGCTGTCGTTGGAAGCCCGTGGCTCTGCCACCCAACCGGTGGAGCGCATCGAGCACCGTGCAACCCAGATCTCGGCGATCCTGCTGGTGCTTCTCTGCGTCTACGTGGTCATGGTGGGCGTGATCGGCCTGGTCACAAGACTCGAACCAGAAGCGTCAGCGCTCGGCCTTGGGGTTTCCGCGGTGGCCGTGCTGGTGATGCCCGTCCTCGCCTGGCGCAAGCGCCTCGCCAACCGCACCATCGGCAGCTCTGCGCTGCGCGCGGACATCGCAGAAACCATCACCTGCGCGTACATGGCCGGTGCCACCCTCGTCGGCGTCGGTCTCAACCTGCTGGCCGGCCTGTGGTGGGCCGAGTATGTTGCCGCCTTCGCGCTGCTGGTGTTCATCGTGATGGAGGCCAGAGAGGCTGTCGAAGCCTCCCGCGAAAGCGACGCCGTTCCAGCCAACAACGGGGAGACGCCTGACCGATAAGCTCAGTCGCTAGATATGGCGCCGGCGATAGAGGTTCGGAACCTCGTCAAGCGGTATCGGAAGGGCACTGTGAATGCTGTCGACGGCGTCAGCTTCGACGTCGAGCAGGGACAGTTTTTCGCGCTCCTGGGGCCGAACGGCGCTGGCAAGACGACCACAATCTCCATCCTCACCACCACCCTCGGTCTGACCTCAGGCAGCGTGAGGATCGCGGGCCACGACGTAGTTCGCGAGGCTAGCGCTGTGCGTCGCGAGGTGGGCATCATCTTCCAGAGCCCGTCGCTCGACATGAACCTCACCGGCGAGGAGAACATCCGGTTCCACGCGGTCCTGTACCGGCTGTATCCGTACCGCCCGCTGTACCGCCTCATGCCGGCTGCCTACCGACGCCAGGTCCGAGAGCTCGCCGAGGTCGTCGGCCTCGGCGCCGAGGTTTTCAAGCCAGTCGACATCACGATCTGTCTCACCACGCACCAGATGGATGAGGCCGAGGACGCGGACAGCGTCTGCATCATCGACCACGGTCGCGTCGTCGCCATCGGCGCGCCGCACCAGGTGAAGTCGGAGCTGGTCCACGAGACACTGCACATCGACGCGGCTGACCGCGGGGCCCTTCGCAGCCGGCTGCATGCGTTGAACGTGCCCTTCAGCGAGGACGGCCACTTCGTGGTCCGCCTGGATGGCCGCACCGCGTACGAGGTAGTGCACTCGATCGACCAGCCACTGACCATGTTGCGCACCGAATCGGCGACGCTGGAGGACGCCTACCTCCGGCTTCTGGCGGCTGAAGATGCTTGAGCTGAACGCCATGGCCGCCATCGCCGGCCGCGACCTGCTGAAGTTCTTTCGCGACCCGGGCCGCCTTGTCGCGGCCGTGGTCTTTCCGTTCACGATGATCTTCCTGCTCGGGGGAACGCTGCAGCTCAACCTCGGCAAGTCCGCGGGCTTCAACTTCATCGGCTTCGCGTTCACCGGATTTCTGGGCATGACGCTTTTCCAGTCCACCGCCCAGGGGCTGACGTCGCTCATGGAGGATCGCCAGAACGATTTCGCGCAGGAGGTGTTCGTTTCGCCTGTTTCGCGCTACTCCATCGTGTTCGGGAAGATCGTGGGCGAGACCCTGGTCGCCCTCGTGCAGGTGATCCCGTTCGTGCTCTTCGCCTGGATGCTCCGCGTGCCGCTCACGCCAGCGCACGTCGCCCTGCTGGTGCCGGTGGCGCTGCTCTCGTGTTTCATGGGCGGCGCCTTCGGCCTGCTCTTGCTCAACACGATGTCCGACACCAGGGCGTCGAACCAGATCTTCAACTTCGTATTCCTGCCCCAGTACTTCCTGGCCGGCATGATCAGCCCGATCAACGTCCTGCCGTGGTACCTGGCGGCGCTGTCACTGCTTTCGCCGATGCGCTACGTGATCGACCTGGCGCGGGGTGTGGTCTTCTCCGGGACTCCGGAGTACGGCCGCGTGGTGCTGTTGAGCCCGGGGATCAACATCGCCGTCCTGGCGGCCATGTTCGTGGTCTTCATGGTCGCGGGCACGACCCTTTTTGTGCGGCGAGAGACCAGTCGCTAGCAAAACGCGGATAGCTCATGGCCCCCCGCCGTCAGGCGTACCTCTTTAGTTCTGCTGGGTGATCGGGCATCGGAAGTCGGCGTCCGCCACCCGTGTGACTGTGACGTCGCCCGCTGCCTGCGCCGCTGCCACGGCAGACGCCGAGGTCAACAGATAGGGAGTGACGCCGGAGTTGAATGTGACCGTCCACACCTGCCACGAGCCACCGTGAAACGCGCCCGCGTCGCCCGGCCCGACGCCGGCGATCCCGAGCTGACCCGAAGCGCCGTTGGTCACCTCATAGAACGGGTCCTGGCCTGTGCCGGCCGCCAGCTGCGCCGGCGGAACCACGGTGCCCACGACGTGGCCGTCGAGGAACAGGCTTCCTTGCCCCACCTGGCTCGACGCCAGCGAGGGGGCCGCGCTTACATATAGAAGGACGAGGGCCGCGGCCGGACCGAGCAAGAGTTTTTTGAGCATTGCTGCCTCCTGGAAAGTGATGACTCCAGGATTCAGGGCGTCGGTCACTCGCCGATGACGCCTGCGTGAATATTCAGTGAAGGCCGGCGGCGATCCAGATCGCGGGCCGTCACGAACCCGTCACAATCAGCCTCTAGCCTTGTCGGATATGGCGATCGAGGCGAAGCTCGAGGCTCCGGTCCTGGTGGTCGACGACGATCCCAAGATCCAGACCCTGGTGAGCACCTATCTCCAGCGCGAAGGCCTGGGAGTCATCACCGCGTCTGACGGGGCCATCGCCCTGGAGGAGATCCGGCGCGCGCGCCCCCGCCTGGTGGTGCTCGACCTGATGCTGCCGGGTCTCGACGGAATGTCCCTGCTGCGCCAGCTGCGCCAGGAATCAGACGTGCCGGTGCTGATCCTCTCCGCCCGCGGTTCGACACCGGATCGCGTCTACGGCATCACGGAGGGTGCCGACGATTACCTCGGCAAGCCGTTCTCACCCGCGGAGCTGGTGGTGCGGGTCAAGGCAATCCTGCGGCGGTCGACCTCTGACGCTCGGGCCGGTGTAAGTGATGCGATCTTGCACCACGGTGACCTGACGATCGACCTCGGCCGCCGGCGGGTGCGCCAGGGAGACAGCGAGGTGAGCCTGACCGCCGCTGAGCTCCGGATTCTTTCGGCTTTGATCGCGGCGCGCGGCCGCGTGCTGAGCCGGCAGCAGCTGCAGGACGCACTCTATGAGGAAGCCGTTGGTGCTGCCCTCGATCGCACCATCGACGTCCATATCGGAAGGCTCCGCGCCAAGCTGGGCGATGATCCGAGGCGGCCACGCTACGTGGCGACGGTCAGGGGTGGCGGCTACCGGGCCGCCGAGCAATGAGGCGCTTCGGCTTCGGCCTCCACATCGCCGCGGCGTCGATCGGGGTCTCCGCCATCGCGCTCGCCATCGTCGCCGTCGGCGTGCAGCGAGTGGGTGGCTCGGAGTTCGAGCAGCTCATGATCCAGCACGGCGCCAGCGTGGCCGCGGCGCGCGACATGTTCCAGGAGAGCGTCACAGTGGTCCTCCTGGCGGCGGTTGCCGCGGCGGTCGGCACCACACTGTTTCTTGCCGCAGCCCTTGCGCGCTGGATGTCGCAACCGGTCATGCGGGTCGCTGACGCCGCGGCGCAGCTCGCTGCGGGGCGCTACGACCTGCGTCTGCCCGAGTCGGGTCCGCGGGAGGTCCGCTCGCTGGCGCGATCTTTCAACCAGCTGGCCACCGAGCTCGAGCAGCAGGAGCGCGTGCGGCAGGAGTTCATCGAGAACGCCGCCCACGAGCTGCGCACCCCGCTCACGAACCTGCAGGGTTATCTCGAAGCACTTCGCGACGGCGTCATCGCGCCCGGAGGCGATGTCTTCAGGTCGCTGCACGAAGAGGCTGAGCGTCTTGTCAGGCTCTCGGGCTCACTCGAGGCCCTGGCCCAAGGCGACGGTCGCGAGCCGTCGCCGCGTGATACCGACGTCGTGATCGCGACGAATGCTGCCCTGGACGCTGTGCGGCCGCTGCTGGAGCGCCGCTCCATTCGTGCCTCCGCTCACATGCCTGATTCCGCGGTCGCCTACGTCGACCCCGACCACCTGGCGCAGATCCTGTCCAACCTGCTGCAGAACGCAGCGCAGTACACGGACGCCGAAGGCGAGGTGCACGTCGGCATCGATGTGCAGGCGAGGCGCGTGATCGTCGAGGTGCTGAACAGTGGCCCGGGCATACCGGCAGACGAGCTGGAGCGCGTGTTCGAACGCTTCTACCGCGTTGACAAGTCGCGCGACCGCGCCACCGGCGGCGCCGGGATCGGGCTCGCCATCGTCAAGCTGCACGTGATCGCGGCCGGTGGCGAGGTGAACGCTGAGTCTCGCCCCGGCCGGACGCGCTTGTCGTTCTGGCTGCCGAGGCCCACCCGAACCGACGCGCGGCAGCTCATGTCGAAAACGTCACCTGTCACTCGATGAATGGGTGAGGCCCTCAAAGCCCGAGCCCACAACGACGCGGAGTTTGTGACAAAGGAGACCGATATGCGCGTGCTGATAATGGCCAAGGAGGGCGAGCAAACCCAGGCCGATGCTCCCCCGACACCAGAGGCTATGGCGGAGTTCATGAAGTTCAACGAAGAGCTGGTCAAGGCGGGGGTGGTGCTCGAGGCCGGCCGCCTTCACCCGAGCTCGGAGGGCAGGCGCGTTCGGTTCGATGGCAAGAAGCGCACTGTCATCGACGGGCCGTTCGCGGAGACCAAGGAGCTGGTCGCGGGTTACTGGCTGTGGCAGGTGCGCACCATGGACGAGGCCCTCGAGTGGCTCAAGCGGGCTCCGTACGACGGCGGGACGTTCGAGGTCCGTGAGGTCCTCGAATACGAGGGCATGTGACGGAGCACGCGCCATAACCAGGGCAGCTTCCACCGAGGCGCACCGCGCGATCGAAGCGATCTGGCGCATCGAGTCGGCCCGGGTCGTGGCCGGGCTGGCTCGCATCGTCGGCGACTTCGCAACGGCCGAAGAGCTTGCGCAAGACGCCCTGGTGGCAGCGCTCGAGCAGTGGCCCGTCTCCGGCGTGCCGGAGAAGCCAGGCGCCTGGCTGATGGGGACCGCGAAGCATCAGGCGATCGATCTGATCCGCCGCCGACAGGCGCTCGAGCGCAGACGCACGCGTTGCTCTGACACTTCGCGCCCTGGGGGGTTTGTCGACCGAGGAGATCGCACGCGGGTTCCTTGTCCCCGTCTCGACGATCGCCCAGCGCATCGTCCGGGCGAAGCGCACCCTCACCGAAGCGCACGTCAGGCTCGAGGTGCCGACGGGGCCCGAGCGTGTGGCGCGCCTCGGCTCAGTGCTCGAGGTGATCTATCTGATCTTCAACGAGGGATATTCGGCGACGGGTGGCGAGGACTGGGTCAGACCGGGGCTGTGCGAGGAGGCTCTCCGTCTGGGCCGCATCCTCGCCGAGCTCGCCCCGACCGAGCCCGAAGTCCACGGATTGGTCGCGCTGATGGAGATGCACGCCTCACGTCTAGGCGCTCGCGTCGGACCGTCGGGCGAGCCCGTCCTGCTGCTCGATCAGGACCGGTCGCGTTGGGATCGTCTGCTCATCCGGCGCGGCCTCGCGGCGCTCGAGCGAGCCGAAAGGCTCGAGGGCGCGCTGGGGCCCTACGCGCTGCAGGCGGCGATCGCCGCGTGCCACGCTCGGGCGGGGACTGCGGCGGAGACGGACTGGCCGCGAATCGTGGCACTGTACGACGCGGTCGCACAGCTGGAGCCGTCGCCCGTGATCGAGTTGAACCGGGCGGTCGCCGTGGGCATGGCGTTCGGTCCGGCCGCCGGCCTCGAACTCGTCGACGCCCTCGTCGACGAGCCAACTCTCGGGTCTTATTACCTGCTGCCGGCCGTCCGCGGGGACCTCCTGAGGAAGCTCGGCCGGTACGAGGAGGCTCGCGCCGAGTTCGAACACGCAGCCTCGCTTACGGCGAATGTGCGAGAGCGCGAGCTCCTGCTCAGGCGGGCGGCCGAATGCGCCGCGGAGCGGATGGCGCGCTAGGGCTGAGCGGCTTTACTTCCTGAGAAGGAGCCCGCGCACAAAGTCGGCCTGTGCCAGCTGCTCGAAGTTATGACCGGCCACGCTCACGAGCCGTACGCCAAGCGTCACGGGCGGATCCCATTGCTCATCGACGATCCGATCAAGATCCCGATCGGTGATCGTGCGAACGAAGTTAGCGGTCATCTGATGAACGGCGTCGAAGTAACCGAGCAGAAGCTCGGCATTTCCATTAACCGCGGCCACCTGTTCGGATGTATGTCCGTATCCCGTATCTGCGGCGTCAAAGGGCAGGCGCCACCGGGTCGCCCATCCATCTGACGTCCACACCTGGGGACGGCCCGCGACGTCAGCGATGTGGTCGTCCTCTATCCGGCTCAGATGCCATATCAACCACGCGATGGTGTTCGCCTCGCTGTCGATCCGGAACGTCAGTTGGTCAGGAGTCAGGCCGTCCAGGACGCCGTGCACCTGTTCCGGGATTCGCTCGAACGCATCCACCAGCAGATCCGCGCCAGTCATACCGATCCTCCCGCTCATCCTAGATGTGCCGCTAAATTGCCCTTGAGAGATGAACTTTGCCGAGCTCGCCGCAAACCTCGACCGGATGGAGGCGACCACAAAGCGCAACGAGCTGGTCGCCATCCTTTCCGAGGTCTACGCGGCGTGTACGCCCGACGAGCTTCGCCCAATCACATACCTTATCCAGGGCCGGCTCGCGCCCTTCTTCGAGCCTGTCGAGATCGGCCTCGGGGAGAGGCTTCTCATCAATGCGGTCGCTGCCGCGTACCAGGTTCCGAAGGTCGAAGTGGTCAAGCTCAACAAGCAGGTCGGCGACCTCGGCGCCACCGTACAGCGCCTCGCTCCGGGCGGCCCCCGCGACACGCCGGATGTGGTCGACGTGCACAGCCGCCTGTCCGAGATCGCGGCCGCCGGCGGTGGGGGCAGCCAGGAGAGGAAGCTCGACACCTTCATCGGCCTTCTCAATGACCTCGATGCCATATCTGCCAAGCATCTCGTTCGCATCACGCTGGGCAAGATGCGGCTGGGCATTGGTGACCCGACAGTGCTCGACGCTCTGTCGTTCGCCAGGAAAGGAGACCGAACACTGCGGCCCGTCCTGGAGGGTGCCTACAACCGCACCTCCGACCTCGGCCTGATCGCGCGCACGCTCTGGGACACCGGCGAGGCCGGGCTCGAGGCGTTGAAGGTCAGGGCGGGTCATCCGCTCCGCCCCCAGCTCGCGGAGCGCCTTCCGAATCCCGAGGCCGTGATCAAGAAGCTCGGGATGGTCGGCGTGCAGCCGAAGTACGACGGCCTTCGCGTCCAGATTCATAAGGAAGGGCAGGAGGTGAGCATCTTTTCGAGAAACCTGGAATCGATGACCGAGATGTTCCCCGAGCTCGTGTCCGCCGCCGCGAAGCTGGACGTGACCAACGTGATCCTCGACGGCGAGGCGATCGCCTACAACCCTGAGTCGGATGAGTACGTCCCGTTCCAGGAGACCACGGCACGCCGGCGTAAAGAAGGCATCCAGGAGTTTGCCGAGAGCGTGCCGATGCGCGCCTTCATCTTCGATGTGATGTTCCGCGACGGCACCGACCTCACGCCGCTACCCTATGAGCGTCGTTTCGAGATCGCCCGGGAATTGATTCGCGACTCGGAGACTCTGCAGACGGCGCCGCTGATGAAGACCGATTCGGCGGACGTGCTCACCCGCGAGCTGCTCGACAACATCAGCCGCGGCCTGGAGGGAGTCGTGGCCAAGCGCCTGGACTCGCCGTATCAGGCGGGCGCCCGCAACTTCAACTGGGTGAAGCTCAAACGGAACACGAGCGGCCAGCTCACGGACACGATCGACGTCGTCCTGCTCGGTTACTACCGCGGCAAGGGCAAGCGCGCGGAGTTCGGCGCGGGCGCTCTTCTCGCCGGCGTCTACGACGCCGACAAAGACGAGTTCGCGACCATCACCAAGCTCGGCACCGGCCTATCCGACCAGGGCTGGCGCGAGATCCATGGGCGGCTGTCCAGTCTCGAGGTGGCGGAGAAGCCCGCCCGAGTGAGCTCGAACTTCGTCCCAGACATATGGCTGGAACCCGCGATCGTGGTCGAGGTGCTTGCCGACGAGATCACGCCCAGCCCCCGCCACACCGCGGGCATGACCGCGTCCGGACCAGGTTTCGCGCTGCGCTTCCCGCGAATCGTCTCAATGCGAACCGCGGACAAGAAGCCTGAGGACGCCACCAGCGTCAGGGAGATCCGCGAGATGTACGAGCAGCAGCGGCAGCCCGGCCGCAATCGACCCCGCTGAGAGGAACTCCTACTTCTAAGTTCGACCTGGTTGCATCTGCCCCGGGCTTGGGTCGGGACCGCTTCGCGAGATGTCGTCCTCAGGCGGCGCGTCGGCCTCCATCAAGCCGAGCTGCGCCATAAGGCCTAGATCGTCACGGACCGCACGATGCTCAGTGATCTCTCCAGCCACGATTCGGAACAGGTGCATCTGATGTTGCTTGACCGCACGTCCCGTCGGCCGGACGCCAACCAGGAACCCGCCGAGAACCCTCATCTCAGGACTGCCAAGGTGCGTGCCCGTCATTGTCATCTCACACATCGCGATGTCGCCTTGCACGACTGACGTCTCTATCTCGAAATGGATGTCCGGGAAAGCCGCCAACAAGCTCTGCCCGACGCGCTGTACACCGTCTCTACCGACAGGTCGGCCATGATTCGTCGCGTTGACGGCGAACGGCGCGGCAAATGCATTGGCGTCGTGTCGATTCGCCCCGTCGATGTGCCGCCGAACTGGATCGAGCGTACCGCCGGTCATCCAGACACCTCCTTGTCGATCTCCGAGCTCAGGTGTTGAGCCCATCTCTCGGCGGGTCGGACAGACCTGACAACAGTCCGCCTGAGCGCGTCATGCTGCCGGCAGTACGGGAGGTCGCGACGGGCGCGACCTCCCGCTTGTGCCAGTTCAGTCCGCGAACACACCGTTCTGGACACGACCCAGCTGCGCGAAAGCGCTGGTCGTGCCCGATGGGTTCGAAACAAATCGGAAACCAAGGCTGTTGGAGGCTGACCACGCCATCGTGGCGCTGGTCGTGATCAGTTCACCGGTTGAACCTGGCGTATTGACCGGACCGGAGCTCGTCGCCGGACCAGTCCATTTGACGTCGAAGCTGCACGTTGCGTCAGTTGACACCGGCACCTCGAATCGGAAGAGAGCATTCGGAATGTCGAAGTAGTCCTCAAGAGCGAGATTGGCCATGCTCATGCTTGCCTGACCTCTGCCAAGCTCGATGGGGCCGAGCGTTGGGTTCGGCACTGTCCAGAACAGGCCACCGGGGTAGGGATCTATGCCCGGGTCAAAGTCGTGGACCTGGGTCGAGAAATTCGTGAAGTCAAACTGACCTCTGTAGAGGTCCAATCAAACGAATCCGAAGGTTCCTTTGTGGACTGCTCCATCCTGGCCCACGTAAACGCCGCTCATGAATCGCATGTCGGTGTCGAATAGAAGAGTCTCCGTGCTTCCGTCTGGGTTCGTGCCTGTGCCAGTGCCTTGAACGTCGGCGACTCCTACAAAGCCATTGAAGTCGCCGATCGACGAGGGATCGATACCGGGGCCAAAAAAGGTCACGTGGAACGTATCGAAGACCGTGTTGGGCGTTGGCTTCGGGGCGGAGCTGGAGGGCTTGGCCGCAAGCACACTGGTCGGTAGCAGACTGGCGCCCATCGCCGCGCCGGCCACGCTCGCCATCGATCCCATGAACGCCCTACGTGAAAGCGCGTGCCGAGCGTGATGCGCTCCGAGCTCGGTTGGCGCACGGACTGACCACTTCGTTGGCTCGAGAACGAACGGTCTCATTGCACCACCTCCTGTCGCAGAAGAAGGGACGAACGACGTTCGCCGCCGATCTTAGGTCCAACCCGGACAATCTGTCCATGGGACCTATGTACATCGCGCGCCGCCACCTGGCCCAACACATGCAGTGCTGAGCCGTACTCAGGTCATCGTTCTCGCTTTCGTGGCCGCTGCGTGGGCGGCTGTGGTCGCGATCCTGGCGGCAGCCCCCGACGTCTACGACCAGGCGCTCGGGTTACCGATCGTCGACCGCCGCCAATTCGAGGTCGTTTTCTTAGCCGCGCTCTCGATGTTCCTGGTCATCGTCGCGACTGGTGTGGTCAGGAGGTGGCGCTGGATGTTCTGGCTGATATTGGTGGCCTTCTTGGCCGGCGTGATCCGGCTGCCCGCGTCTGCCCTCGAGCTGGCTGGAGCAATCCCACACCAGGGCCCCGCCTGGTACGTGGTTCTTCAGGGAGTGATCGGCGCTGTCCAATTCGTGATCGGGATCGCGATGCTGGTGGGTTATCGCCGCAACGGCCTTTGGGGGAACCCCTAAGCCGAAGGAGACGGGGCAATGGTAGTGGGCGTTTCGCAGAGTGGTGGTATTCGCACTCCTCGGCGGACATTGCTCCGGGCCCGCGATAAACTGACGCCAATCAGAGCCTGCGCGGCTCTGCTGGCCCCTTTGCTTCGAGCGGAATCCAAGCTCGTATCCAGCAGACCGCGACGGTCCGAGGAGGCCCACCAATGAAAGCCCGATCCCTCTTTCTAATCGCAGCGATCCTTGCGATCGCGTCCCTTGTGGGAGCAAGCGTCGCATCGGCTCACACGCGCGTCGATCCCACTACGTTGACCCCGCCCCTCAAGCCCTTCCGCATTTGCTATGAGGATGGCCCGTGGGTGAAATGCGACACCAGCACCCCCACGACGAGTTACGCAAACCAGGCCAACCCGGACTTCGATCTGCCGTGCGGGACGATTTACGAGAGCGGGACGGTGACGACCCATTCCACCCGGTGGTACAAGAACCTCTTGCTCGTCGAACGCAACGCCCAGGAGCACATCGACGGCACCTGGAGTCTCTCGCCGGCGGGATCAGGCCCCACGGTCGCGTTTGCCGCGGACGACAATTGGCACGAGACCTTCCTCGTTCCCGGCGACCTCTCGAGCGACTCCATAGTTGAGCACGGCAGCTTCCTTCGTGTCCCAGCATTGGGCGCTGAGTTCCACGACAGCGGCATAAACATGGCGGACGGCACCCACCACGGGCACACCTCGTTCACGGACGCGGCCAAAGCGCAGCTTTGCGCCCTTCTTACGCCGTAGCCCAGGGTCACATGCGAGCGAAGGCGCGACGAAGTCCCTTGACGTAATTGGCAGTAGTTTCTGCGAGGTTTTGGGCGCTTGACTCAGGCGTTCGGATCCCTCCGGATCGAAGCGACGACGCTGGGCGAGGCCTGGATGGCGATCTCGGCGGCGATTCTGACCAGCGGTGTCGAAGGGAGCTGGGAGGGAGTGCCGATCGTCGAGGTGTTTCGGGTGACGATCGACGTGCATTCACCGAGGGTGGACGACCCGATCATTGCCGAGCACGGCGATCCCAAACGCGTGGCGTGGATGCATGCGAATTTCACCGACCATTCGCGCGTGCCGGAACTCGGTGACGCCGACAGCTACGCGACGCGCCTTTACGACTACGCGCACGCGGGCCGCGACCAGATCCGGTGGGTGATCGACCGACTCGCCGCCAACCCGTGGACGCGCGACGCGACCATCACGACTTTCCAGCCGTTGACCGACGCCAGCTATGTCCCGTGCGTCAGCCTGCTCGACTTCTGGCTCATCAACGATGAGCTTCAGGTCGCCGTGTACGCTCACGCCATCGACTTCGGTACGAAGGGCTATGCGAATCTGGTCGAGCTCGCGGCGCTACAGACTCGCGTAGCCAGTGATCTCGGCGTCGGTGTGGGCACCCTGACTATGACGGTGAAGTCGGCCCACATTTATCAGACCGAGCTCGGGCTGATGCGAGGCATCATCGCCGCCCCGACGTGAGGCGCACACGGAGATCGTCGCGCTTATATGCTCACGGCCGATGACGGAGTTTTCGGCCTGGCACGACTTTTTCGTCATGGTGGGCGGGGGCGCCGCAGCGCTGACCGGCCTCGTCTTCGTGGCCATGACGCTCCACCTCCAGGACATCGTCCACGATCCGGTGCACCGGCATCGCGCGCGGACGATCCTGACCGGCCTGACGGCGGTCTTTATCAGGTGCGGGCTGGTCCTGATGGCCGCCCAACCACGGCAAGCCATCGCGGTCGAGCTGTTCGCCGTGCTCGTGGTGGTCGAGGTGGTTCTCTACCGCAGCACGCTGGACGCTTTGAGCTCCGCCAACACGACAGTCCTTCTTCGCGCCGTCGGCAGCTTTGCGTGCCTCGTTGTCGAGCAGCTGGGCGCGGTGCTCTTGTTCGCCGGCGCGACCTGGGGCCTCTACGTCGTCGGCTCGGGAATGATGGCGTCGTTCCTGTTTATGGTCACGGGCGCCTGGCTGCTGCTGGTCGGAGTGGAATCGGGTATGAGCGCGACGCCGCAGGCGCAAGAGAGTGCGGCGCGACGAGAAAGGGAAGCGCCGCCTCAGGCATGAGAACCCTCCATCTGGCGTACCGCGTCACGGACCTGACCGCCTCATTGGACTTCTACGCTGCACTCGGGTATCGCCAGGTCGGTCGCGTGGACCTTGACGAAGGGGCCACTCTGACCATGCTCAAGTTCCCTGGCGACGAGCTGGTTAGGCTCGAACTGGTGAACCGGCCGGCGGAAGGACGGGTGGAAATCGGCAGCGGGTTCAGCCACATCGCCGTCAAGGTCGACAACCTCAGCGCCACCATCGAGGCGCTGTCGGAGAAGGGGCTGACGGCCGGCCCGATCGAACGCCCAGGCGGACCCGACGGTCCCCAGACCTCATGGCTCACAGACCCCGATGGCTACCGGATCGAGTTGGTGGAATGGCCGCCGGGGCACGCCGACGGAATCACAGCCGCTGACTTCGGTTAGACGGCCGGCGCAGTTACGACTCTGACCATGCTCGGTCTGAGGCTTGCGAGGCCGGAGCGTCCGACGCACGAGGACTGGCGGCGGGTTGCGGTACCTCCGCGGGATTCGGCGCTGCTCGGAATCAGTTTCCGCCCGCGCCAGGTGGAGGCTTTCGGCCTTGACGGTCCGGCCACGCTTGATTCGTTGCTCGAGTATCCGTTCGAGCTGCTGCGCTTCGGCGCGTACTGGGATCGCATCGAAACGAGCGCCGGCGAATTCGATACGCGGGACCTCGACTGGCAGCTCGCGGCCGCTGAGCGAGCGGGGAAGAGGGTGATCCTCTCGATTGGCCCGATCAAGAATTTCGGCTACCCCGAGTACTACGTCCCCAAGCACCAGCTCGAGCGACCGCCGCGAGAG
>VBFW01000321.1 GCA_005880525.1 Chloroflexota bacterium
CTCGCGCTGAGATTTTTCGCGAACGCGACGCTGAGCTGATTGAAGGGGTCCAGCAGCGATTCGTCGGGGATGGGCAGCGACGCGATGCCGGAAACGACGATGAGCTGGAATGGCCCGCGGAACGGACCCGTATCGGGGCCGCCCTCGGAAACGCCATGACCGAGGCTTTCGACGGTCCTGGCGACTGACCGGACCAGCTCCGCAACCTCGCTCTCAACACTTGCATCGGCGGTGGTCGTGAATCCGACCCGCAGCTTTCGGCCGTTCGGTCTTGTGGCGTCCGCGAAGCGACCTTCCGACTCAGCCCAGTAAGGATCACCGGGCAGGTGGCCGGCCATCGCGTCCAGCCCGGCAGCGGCGTCCGCCACCGAGCGGGCGATGACTCCGTCGGTCGCCAGGCCGGCCCAGCCCTCCCCGACGACCGGCCCCGGCGAGATGCGCCCGCGCGAGGGCTTGAGGCCGACGACCCCGCAGCAGCTCGACGGGATGCGCACCGAACCGCCGCCGTCCGAGCCCTGCGCGAATCCGCACAGCCCCGCCGCGACCGCCGCCGCCGCACCTCCACTCGATCCGCCCGGCGTGTGCTCGAGGTTCCACGGGTTGTGAGTCGCGCCGAACAGGCCCCACTCCGTGGTCGGGCGTGAGCCGAACTCGGAGGTGTTGGTCTTGCCGAGAATGGGGCAGCCCTCTTCCTTCAGGCGCGCGACGGGGAAGAAGTCGACCGGCATCTGCAGGTGCTCGAAGGCTTTCGAGCCGAGCGTCATGGGATAGCCCGCCACTGAGATGAGGTCCTTGATCGAGACCGGCACGCCCCTGAGTGCTCCGCCAAGGCCTTCGTCGGCGTCGCGTGCCTGCGACAGCGCGAGCTCCGGAGTGGTCAGGACGTATGCGTTGAGCTTCGGGTTGACCTCCTCGATGCGATCGATGTATGCGCGCGTGAGCTCGAGAGACGAGAGCTCCTTGCTCCGCACCGCCGCCGCGAGCTCGACTGCGGGCGCAAAGAGGTCCAACGTCATCCGCGCTTGCGCTTGCGCTCCGGCCTGGTCTGCTGCCTGTCTTCTTTGGCGCGCGCGGCCTTGGCGGCCTTGACGCTCGCCTCGAGCGCCGCCATCAGGTCGAGCACACGCGTCGGGCTCGGCGCCGCGGCCGGCGATTCGATCGGTTTCTTCTGCTCGATTGCTTTCAGCACGCGCTCGCGATGCTCGTCGGTGAAGCGCTGGGGCTCGAACGGCCCGGCGAGCGCGTCGATGAGCATGCGCGCCATCTTCAACTCCTTCTCCGATGGCGGCGCGCCGGACTCCGGCATCCAGAACTCCGCCGGCAGCACCTCGTCGGCGTGCACCATCGTTGTCAGCAGCATCACCTCCTCGCCATAAGGCCGGATCGCAGCGAGGTGGCGGCGCTGGCGTAGCGTGACCCAGGCGATGGCCATCCGGTCTGCCTCGACCATCGCGTTGCGCAGCAGCTGGAACGCGGTCACCGCGCCTCGGTCAGGTGCGACGTAGTAGCGCGACTCGTAGTAGATGGGGTCGACCGCCGAGGTCTCGACGAACTGCTCGACGTCGATCGAGCGGCTTCGCTCCGGCGCGAGCGCCTGCACCTCTTCGCGACTGAGGCTCACGAACTGGCCGGGCGCGATCTCGAATCCCTTCCGGATCTCCTCGTAAGGAACCTCTGCTGCGGGAGGTAGGTCCGGCGCCGGGCTTGGCGACCACTGGAATGACGGCGTCGCCGCCTGCCGCGGCTCGTAGTCAAGCTCGGGCTCGGGATCCGCGACTCTGACGTGGCGGATGCGGTGCCCCGTGCGGTCGATCTCGTGGAAGCGGACCGTCTTCTTTCTGACCG
>VBFW01000030.1 GCA_005880525.1 Chloroflexota bacterium
CATCTCGTCACCGAGTGCGCGAAGCTCGCATTCGCCGATCGCGAGGCGTGGTACGACGATCCCGACTTCGTAACTGTTCCGATCGGCGAGCTGCCGTCGCGCGACTACGCGAGACGCCGGCGCGCTCTTGTCGGCGAGTCGGCGTCTCTCGACCTCCGTCCCGGTCAGGTCGGGGGTAAGGCACCGCGCCTCCCCGCGCGAGGCCGGCAGGCCGTCCACGCGGAGCACTGGATCGGGACGGGCGCCCAGGCGTCCGGTGACACCGAGAGGGATACCGTGCACGTCAGCGTTGCCGACAGGCACGGGAACATAGTTGCGTGCACACCGAGCGGTGGCTGGCTCCAGAGCTCGCCGGTCATTGAGGGTCTCGGCTTCTGTTTGGGCACACGAGCCCAGATGTTCAACCTCGATCCACACCATCCGAACCGCGTCGAGGCAGGTAAGCGCCCGAGAACAACCCTGAGTCCGTCACTCGCATCGCGTGATGGCGTTCCGTGCCTGGCCTTCGGCACTCCGGGTGGCGACCAGCAGGACCAGTGGACGCTCGAATTCTTCCTGGCCCATGTGGTGTTTGGGCTGGACATGCAGGCGGCGATGGACGCCCCGATGTTCCACACCGAGCATTTCCCGAGCTCGTTCGCCCCTCACGACGCTCATCCCGGGCGCCTGCTCGTCGAGCACATGGATGACGAGGAGGTCCTCCGCGAGCTGGACCGCCGCGGTCACGAGGTGGTTGTGAGCGATCGCTGGTCGCTGGGCCGGATGTGCGCGGTGGCTCGCGATATTGACTCAGGCCTTCTGTCGGCCGCGGCGAACCCACGTGGCGCCCAGGCTTACGCAGCCGGTCGCTGATCGATGTTGATAAGGAGTAACCAATGCCTCACGACGACAAGCCAGAGAAGCCCCTCGTCGCCACCATCGGCAACGGCATCATGGGTCATGGAATCGCAGAGGTCTTTGCGACCGCCGGTCATGACGTCGTGCTGATCGGACGCAGCCACGAAAGCCTTCAGGTGGCAATCGGCAAGATTGCCGCCAGCGTGGACGAGTTCGTGGCCCGAGGGTTGCTTCGCGAAGGGAGCACCAAAGACGCACTCGCGCGCATCAAGATCGAGACCAGCCTGGAATCCGCAAAGGACGCTGGACTGGTGATAGAGGCGCTACCCGAGAACCTCGAGTTGAAGGTCGAGACATTCGGCCGGCTGGACGAGATTTGCAGTGCGACCGCAATCCTGGCCACTGCCAGTGGACATCCGGTGAGCGAGATGTCGAGCCGAGTGTCAGGCCTTGACAGGGTGATAGCCACCCACTGGCAACCGCCTCCAATTCGCTCTGCTGCGCGAGGCTTGGGCACTGTGGGCCGATGGGGTCGCCTCGGCCTCCGCGATCGACGCGGTCGTCCGACAGAGCATCGGACGGCGACTCGGGATCACGGGACCGCTCGAGTCGGCCGATCTCGGAGGGATCGAGACGATGGTTTCATTTGCGAAGTTCCTTCTGCCAACGCTCGACGTCTCTAACGAGCCACCGGAGCGCGTAACCGCGCTAACGTCGAGCCACCCTGAAAAGGGACTCGGGGGCGTTCGCGGATTCGATGCACGTGCGGCCGCCCACCTGCTTCAAGCGCGCCGGGACGAGCTCTTTCGATGGCTTCTCGAGGTTCCCGCGCCCACCCAAGTCGACACCTGACTGCTCGGATGAGCAAGTTCGGCGGCGTGTTCCTCATCCTGCTGCTTGCCGCGACGATCAACGCTGCGAGGCCGCCCTCGACAGGCGGCGCACGGTCTGCTAACCCGGACATTGCCGCCAATGAGCAGCTGACCGCGCTCAACGGTGCGCTGCTCTTCATTCTTCTGGCCGCGATTGCCATCACTGTGTTGTTCATTCGGCCGTTGCTGGCAGTGCACTCAACTGGTGGTGGTTGAGCTCGCCCTCCTACCGCCGGCGAGCTCAAGAGCAGCCATCGTCCGCCGCGCGCACCGCGTTATGCAAGGCCGCGCGCGAGGCTTCGAACTGTTCCAGGGGAACGAGAAGGTTGTCGGCGATCGCCTGGCGTACCTCGCGGCTGATTCGCGCGCTCACGCGCTTTGCCCACCGTCGCCCGAGCCAGCCGGCGTGGAGCCCCAGCAGCTTTGCCAGAATGTAGCCGCCGAGGAGACTTGCAGCAAGAAGCACGACTGGCGTTGGCACGGGCCCCAGATACGGCACGGGGATCGCGCCCACCGGCGCGTCGTGGATGACAAAGAGGGACGCGAACCAGAGCAGGGAGAAGACGAGGAGAGCCGTCACGGCATATTGGGCGATGCTGATGACGGACCACAGCGCGCTCGTGGGCACCTGGAAATTGGCTGTTTCAGCACCGAGGGAACGATCAATCGTCTCCGTGAGTCGATGATCCAGCAATGCCGGCGCGCTGAGCGCGGCGAGCGCGCCGCGGAGCGGTGCGGGAACCGAAGGTAGCTCCGAGGTCACGAGGTCGCGCAGGGGCTCGACCGCTGGCGCGAGCGAGCCGCGCAGCTGCCAGCGCCTCAGGAAGTCAACTGGGTCTGCCGACGTCCGAGCCCGGCCGCTCAGCCGGTAGATCGCGCTTGTCAGGCGACCGAGCGGCCCCGCGCCGCGCCGCCGAGCCGCGAACCGCGTCGCCGCGACGGCTTGACGCTCGAGGCCTGCGACGTCGATGAGAGCGAGGGCGCCTGCCGCAACAGAAGAGAGAGCGCGCTCCCGACGCGCCGGCGCGATGAGCGGAGCAGCAGTCCCCTCCAGGACGCCCGCGCCGGCGGCGAGGTCACGCACGGCCTCGCGTGCTTCGGCGGCAATGCGAGATGCGACCACGCGCTTCGCCTCGACCCCAGACTCGAGCCATTCGCGTAGTTCGCGGATGCCCGCGGCGCCCTCTCGCGCGCGAGTGGCGACGACGTCCACGGCGGCGGCACCGTCCTTACGCAGCTGGTCACGCATGTCATCGGCAACGCGGCGCGTGTCTTCGGGAGTCAGAAGATCGCTGCGGTTGAGGACCACGATCTGGCGCCGGATGCGCGGCGCGAACTCCCTTAAGTACGCGCCGTGCATGACGTGATCTTTGTATTTCTCCGGATCCACGATCCACAGGACGGCGTCGACGCGGGGAAGCAGTGCATCCACGCGGTCTCTGTGCGCTCGAGCGATCGAATCGAAGTCGGGAAGGTCGATCACGGCGACATCGGCGAGCGCGCCGCCAGCGTGCTCGCGCACCTCGCTGATGCCGAGCCACTGCAGCAGACCGGCGAGCTCCCGGCCGCGGCTGGATGGGACCCACGCGACTGCTTCTGATGTCGTCGGCCGGCGCGCGCTGGCCAGGCTCACGTTCTCGCCCGCGATCGCGTTCAACAACGTCGACTTGCCGACGCCGGTGCCGCCGGCCAGCGCAAGGACGTATGCGCTGCTCGGGAAACCAAGCCGCGCCCGCGTGGTCTCGCGGGTGACCACCGCGGCGCTTGCGTCGAGGCCAAGCGCCTTCGCGGCAGCGATCGCCTCGTCGAGGCTCCCCAGGCAGCGATCGACGTTCACGGCGCGATGCCTGCGACCGCTGCACGCAGCTCTGCTGCAAGCTCGCGCATGGGTCCGGGCGCGGGTGCTAGCGCCTCGAAACGGGCGCGCTCGGCCTCGAAGAGCGAGGTGAGGAGGATAAGGAGCCGGGCGCGCGCTTTGGAGATTAGCTCCCCCATCGCGCCTTCGCCGAAGATCGCCTCGAGAAGCTTCTGATTGAGGAATGCCGTCCCGGCGGCGATCCCCACCTCGGCGCCCGTCAGGCCGGCGGTGTACGCGAACACGCCGAGCATCACCGCGACGGCGACGGCGTTCACTCCGAGCGCCGCGACTTGTGCAACTGCACGCTTGCGGCCGGCGTGCGCCCGGACGTCGTCGACGATAGCTCCCATCCAGGCACCCAGGCCTTCTCGAACGGCAGAGCCGAATCCTTCCGATGCGGACCACAGGGCGTGATTGGCGGCTACGAGCGCAGCGGCTTCCGATCGCTCGGACCAGGCGATCGAGGTCCGCCGCGCCGCATCAGTTGCGTGACGAAGTGCGAGCGCCTCGAGCGTGGTCGTCATCTCGGCCTCGACGACTGTCACCGGCGCAGCCGGCGTTCCGCGGAACGCGGTGATCAGAATCGCGCGCAGCCTGCCGATGCCTGAGGAGATGAATCTCGCCACCTGGTCCGCGCCGACGAAGTCGTTCCACCGGCGCAACACCTCCTCACGCAACATGAGGCCGGCCTGCATCGCCCTGGCCAGCGAAGCGAGCTCTTCGGCGTACGTGGTTGCGGCGATCCGCCGCAGCGCATCGGCGTCGATGGCCTCGTGCTCAAGGTCGTCGGCGATGCTGTGCGCGAGCGGTGCGAGGCCCCTAAGCGAACCCGCCAGCGCCCGGGTCGCGACGTCGCGGCGCTCGTCCGCCTCGGCGGCGAGGCGCGCTATTCGCTCGAGGAGCGGGCGCGCCTTTTCGCGCGCAAGTCCGTTGACGCGCGGATCGACGTCGCCTTCATCGATTGCGATCAGCTCGACCGGCTGCTTCTTATCCGGTGTGTCGGTCTCGCTGAGGAGGCGTTTGGCGTCGGCAACCACCGCCCTCCGATCCTCTTCATCAGCCGGCACACGGTTCAGCACCACCACGAGCGGAAGGCCACGCTCGCGTACCCGGTGCAGCACCTCCCAGGGCACCAGGTCTGCGTAGCGCGTCGCGGTCGTCACGAAGACGCAGAGATCGCTGATCTCCACCAGCACGTCGGCCAGCTCGCGATTGTCGCGCTCGACGGAGTCGATGTCCGGCGCATCGATGACGGCAACGCCATCCGCGGTAGCGGGCACCGCCGCCAGCCTCAGCCTCTCCTTCGCGATGGCTGCGAGGCGGCCGCTGGCGAGAATGCGATTCGAATCGCTCTCGCTCGTGTACAGAACCGCATCCTTCGTCGTCGGCCGCAGCACGCCGGCTTTGCTGACCTCGGCGCCGGCAATCGTGTTCAGCAGCGACGACTTGCCCGCGCCGGTGGGTCCGAGGAGCAGCACCAGCAGCGGCGCATCGAGATCCGCCAGGCGCGGAAGCACGAACCCCTCGAGGTGGTCGTGCAGCTGTCTTGTCCGTGCCTCGGCTGCGGGGTTCGCCGTTGGAAACGCAAAGCGCCGGTCGGCCAGCGCCGCGAGGCGATTGCACCGCTCTATGAGCTCGTTCGAGTCCACGGCCGCACTCTACTGATGGCGGACCAGGTTGGGGCCGTTCAGGGTCCGGCTTTCTGAAGTATCGCCCTTTAGCTGAGCTACAGACCCAGGTAGGCCTTGCGGATGTTAGGGTCGTCTCGCAAGTCGGCCGCGGCGCCGGCAAGCACCATCCGACCGTTTTCCAGGACGTACGCACGCTGGGCGACATCGAGCGCAACGAGCACGTCCTGCTCGACCAGCAGCAGGGCGGTGCCCGCCGAGTGGATGTCCTTCACCACGTCGATCAGCCGGTCGACGATCTTGGGCGCCAGCCCCAGGGACATCTCGTCCACCATCAGGAGCTTCGGTCGCGCCATCAGACCGCGGCCGATCGCGACCATCTGTTGCTCGCCTCCAGAAAGCGTGCGCGCCTCCCGGTTCAGTTTGTCCTTGAGAGCCGGGAAGTACTCGAGCACGCTTCGCACCTCCGTATCGATGTCGCCGTCACGACGCGCGTATGCACCGAGCCGCAAGTTCTTCTCAACCGACATCGTGTCGAAGAGCCGACGGCCCTGGGGCACGTGCGCGATACCAGCCTTGACGATGGCCTCAGGACGCGCGTTCGTGATATCGCGTCCCGAGAATGCGATGCTCCCCGCTCTCGCACGCACGAGCCCGCTCAGTGTGCCGAGCAAGGTGGACTTGCCGGCACCGTTTGCGCCCACCAGGGCAATGAGCTCCCCCCGTGCGATTTCCATGTCGATCTCGAACAGAACGGGCCCTGCCGCGAAGCCTGCGGTCAGGCCGTTCACACGAAGGAGCTGTTCAGCTGCCACGTAGCCGCCTCGCGTATCGCTCGCCGAGGTAAGCCTGGATCACTCGCTCGTCGCGGAGGACGACGTCCGGCGGCCCGTCGGCCAGCATGCGGCCGACGTCTAGCACAACCACCCTCGCGCACACGCCGACGATCACGCGCATGACGTGCTCGATCAGGACGACGGTCACGCCGCTTTGGTGGACGGCCCGGACCATCTCGAGCGCGTCATCGATCTCCACCGGGTTGAGCCCGGCCATCACCTCGTCGAGCAGGAGCAGCTTCGGCCGAGTCGCCACGGCCCTGGCGACCTCAAGCCGCTTGCGGTCCGGGATGGTCATGGCGCTGACAGGCAGGTCCGCCTTCGATCGCAGGCCGACCAGCTCGAGCACGCCGTCGGCGCGTCCGAAAGCCGCCCCGAGCCGGGGCCGGTCCTCATCGCTGCCGAACAGCGCACCCGCCACGACGTTCTCGCGAACCGTCATCGAGGTGAAGGGCTTGACGATCTGAAAAGTCCTGCCGATACCGAGCCGTGCCACCCTGAAGGGAGCCAGCCCGGCGATCGATTCGCCCTGCCAGCGAACGTCCCCGCCGTCAAGCCTGTACACCCCGCTGATGCAGTTGAGCAACGTGGTCTTGCCCGCGCCGTTCGGCCCGATGACGCCGAGGATCTCCCCTTTCCCAATCGCGAACGTGACATCGTCGACGGCTGCCACGCCGCCAAAGCGCTTGGTGACGTTCTTCAGCTCGAGCTGAGGATCCACAGACGTCACACGGAAGTTTCACGAAGCGACCGGCGCAGGTAGGCGATGCTCAAAGTGCTGCGGCCGCCGAAGAAGTCGATGACGCCGCGCGGTGCGAAGACCACGACCAGCATCAGCAGTACGCCAAGCACCACCTGAGCGAGCACAGGCATCGCATCGTCGGGCACGAACGGGATCTGGAGGGTGATTGGGAGGCTGCCGCTCAGGAACTGGATCAGCAGCTGCAGCACCACGGCTCCGGCGGCGGGGCCGAAGACGGTACCGGTCCCCCCGAGCAGAGCCATCAGGATCATCTCGACGTTGTAGCCGATTGGAAAGGAGTTCTCCTGGTCGACGAACACGTTCCACTGTGCGAACACGCCGCCCGCCAATCCGGTCAGCGTCGCCGCGAGCGCGAATGCGGCCACTTTGTAAGCGGTCGTGTTTACTCCGATCACAGCGGCGGCCTCTTCGTTCTCGCGAATCGCGATCAGCCCGTAACCAAAGCGGCTGCGCAAGACCGCCCAGGTGACCCCGATCGCGACGGCCGCCGCCGCGAGCATGAGATAGAAGAAGTAGAGATCACGGTTGGGAACTGCGAGGATCGGCAAGAAAAGTCCGCTGGCGCCCCCGAACAGCGGCTCGCCACGAAAGTCGACATTCTGGACGAGCTCGCCCACAGCAACTCCCACCCCAAGACTCGCGACGGCGAAGTAGTGGCCACGCAATCTAAGTAGCGGAAGGCCGATCAGCACCGCAAATACGGCAGCGGCGGCGGGGGCGAGGGGCAGCGCGAGCAGAAACGGCCACCTCGCTTTGGTGATCAACATCCCGACGGTGTAGGCGCCGATGCCGAAGAAGGCTACGTTGCCGAAGGCGGCATACCCGGTGAGCCCGCCGATGATGTTCCACGCCGAAGCCATGACGACGAACATCGCAGTGATGGTGGCGAGCCGGAACCAGAGCTTGTCGGTGAGCAGCGGCATGCCGAGCGACTGCAGCACGTCCAGCGAGGAGAGCGGGGCGAGCACGGCGTAGGCAAGCACCGCCATCGCCAGGGCGGTGAAGACGCGATTCCAAATCCGCGAGGCGGGCATCCCGATCATCGGAGGCGGCCCATCAAGCCCTGGGGCCGGGTTACCAGGATCAGCACCATGACGCCAAACGCGATCGCGTTGGCGAACACGGACCCTGAGCCCGGGATCGACTGGCCGAACGCCTCGACCAGCCCGAAGACGAGACCACCTACGACCGTGGCGCTCACGCGACCGAGTCCACCCAGGATGACGACGACGAAGGCCTGCAGTGTGTACGGCTCGCCGGCAGTCGGCGTGATCGCCTGAATCATGGCGATCATTCCCCCTGCGACGCCGGCGACCGCCGCGCCGAGGCCGAAGGTGACCGCGTACGCGTGGCGCAGGTCGATGCCGACCAGCTGCGCCGCGTCACGGTCCGAGCCCACCGCCTGGATGGCCAGTCCGACGCGGGTGCGACTGAGCAGAATCGCCAGCAAGGCCGCCATCACAAGGGCGATGGCGAGCGCCGCCAGGCGGATGTATGGGATGACGAGGCCGCCGAGCTCCAGGCCTGCGCCGGAGTAGGCGGTGGTGACCGAGCGGAAGTCGGACTTGAAGATCAGTAGTAGGACGTTGACCGCGATCAGGTTCAGACCGAAGGTCAACAAGAAGGTGAATAGAAGGGGGGCACGAATGATTCGGTTGATCACCCCGCGCTGGACGGCGTATCCGAGGACGAAGAGCGCGATGGCGTCGATAGGCAAAGTGAGAAACGGATCCACGCCCCAGGCGGCGAACATCTGCCACGTCAGATACGCACCGATGATCACCAGCGCCCCATGCGCGAGGTTCACGATGTTGAGGACGCCCCAGACCAGGCCAAAGCCGACTCCCACCGCCGCATAGATCCCACCGGCCAGCAGGCCGATGAGCACCAGCTGAGCGAGGGCGGCCAACCGCTAGCCGGACATCAGCGCTGGTCCCACCCCGGCGTTGGGTACATCGCCTGCTTGTCGGCGACGTCGGCGGGGAAGACGGTGTGGTGCTGGCCGTTCTGGATCTGCTCGACCACCATTGGCTTGTAGACGTTGATGCCGCGGCTATCGAACTTGATCTTGCCGTAGAACGTCGTCACGTCCAGGGCCGCCAGTGCGTCACGGACCTTTTTGGGATCCAGGGATTTCGCGTTCTCGATCGCGCGCTGCAACGCGAGGCAGGCCGCGGTCGACTCCGCGACGTGGTAGTCCGGGGCGCCCTCGCTCGGGTATTTCGCCCTGTAGGCAGCGACGTAGTCCGCCACCGAGAGGTAGAAGTCCGCCGTGTACTTGACCTGCGGCGTCCACTGTGACCCGTCGTAGACGTAGTCCGCGTCCTTGCCCAGAGACGTGATGAAGTCAGGCGTGGAGGGGCCGACGGAGTAGGCGAATATCTTGGCGTTCAGCTTCTGCTCCTTGGCCGCCTTGTTGATCGCTATCGCCTCGGCCAGATGCCCTGAATTGAGCAGGATGTCGGGGTTGGCAGCTTTCGCCGCCTGGACCTCGGCGGTCAGCGCGGTGGCCCCGTTCTTGTACTTCTTGTAGAGAACCACCTGCATGCCCTTGGTGGGTGCATAGTCGATGATGCCCTGGGCGACCTCGAGGCTGAAGTTGTCGTCCGCGCTCAGCATCGCGATCGTCGTGGGTTTCGGGTTGAGCGTCGCCGCCATGTCGAGCACGCCCTGGAGGTACTTGTTCGCCGGGCTGAGCACGCCAAACGTGTACTTGTAGCCCTGGTTGAAGATCGACTGGGCCGCGCCGTTGGCCTCCACCATCGGGATCTGGTTCTGCTCTGCAATCGCGGCGTCGGTGGCCGTGGCCGCGCTTCCGTACGGACCGAGCAGGAAGTTCGCCTTGTCCTCGGTGATGAGCTTCTGCATCAGGACCGCTGACTGGTTGGCAGTGCTCGTGTCGTCGTAATACTTGATGGTCACAGGATGCTTGGTCCCGTTGACGTTGATGCCTCCCTGCTTGTTGATCCAGTCAAGCCAGAGGTCGTAGCCCTGCTTGGTCAGGGCCGACTCTTTGGTGAGCGATCCGGTCAGGCCGAGTGGGGCTCCCAGGACGATAGTGGAGCCGGTGGCCCCCTGGTTCGAGGAGCTACCGCACGCAAGGGCGACCACGCCCGCCACTGCCAGCAACGTCAAAATCCGCGTCTTCATGCAGATTCCCCCCGTTCAGCCCGGCTTGCCAGCCTCATCTTATATCCGCCAAGATCCCTCGTCCTGCGCACGGTATAGCGGACGC
>VBFW01000354.1 GCA_005880525.1 Chloroflexota bacterium
CGTCGCGATGTCGGGGATCAGCGTGGTGCCCGACGCGCCGTAGACGAGCGCCATGCCGTACAGCACGAACGCGCTCGCAAACCCGCCGACCAGCAGGTACTTCGCGGCCGCCTCCTGCGAGCGGCTGTCGGCTCGGATGAAACCGCACGCGATGTAGAGCGCGATCGAGAACAGCTCCAGGCCCAGGAAGACGGTGACCAATGAGGTCGCCGAGCCCAGCACCATCATGCCGATGACCGCGGCCATGATCAGGATGTGGAACTCGCCCTCGCGCAGCCCCCGTTTCAAGAGGTACGGATGTGAGATGGCGACGGTGAGGATGCCGAGGATCGCGAACAGGATCTCGAAGAAGAGGGCGAAGCTGTCGCCGGTCGCGTAGCCGTGGTAGGCGGGACCGCCGAGGCCGTTGATCCACCGGTACGCCGCCGTGCCAAGCGAGTAGGCGAACCCCGTCACCGCCACCATGGCCACGACGCCGGCGCCTCTCGAACGCGGCAGCACGAGCTCGGCGACGATCGCGAACAGCATGAAGCCGGTGAGCGTCGCGATGGCGCTGATCTGCCCGAGGTCGTTGAGCGCCTGCGCCCATGTGTAGCTCAAGTCCGGCGCAACGTGGCGCAAAGGCTCGTCGGCCGCGAGGAGGAGGAACATCATCGCGCGAGTCCTGTTTGCGCGACGGACGTCATCAGGCCGGTGAGAATCCCCGGCGCCAGGCCGATGGCGAACATCAAGGCAACCAGCGGCGCGAGCAGCGTCAGCTGGCCGGCGTGGATGTCATCGACCTGCGACGGATATGGCTTCTCCGAATACATCGCGCCCTGGAACAGCCGCAGCACGTAGACCGGCGTGAGCACCAGGCCGACCGCGCCGGCGATCGCGAGCGCCGGCGCGCGCTCCCACGCGCCTAAGAGCGTCATGAACTCCCCGACAAAGCTGTTGAGGCCTGGAAGTCCCAGCGCGGCCAGCGCCACCACCGTGAAGACGCCGGCCAGGATCGGCATCCGCGGCGCTAGGCCGAACACCGAGGAGCGATCGCGCGTGCCAGTGCGGTCCTGGATCCACGCGACGATCAGGAACAGCGCCGGCACGATGATCCCGTGGTTGACCATCTGCAGCACCGCGCCCTGCTGGCCCTGCACGTTGAGCGCGAAGATGCCCAGGACGATGAAGCCCATGTGGCTGATGCTCGAGTAGGCGACCAGCATCTTCATGTCCTTCTGGGCGATGGCCATGAGCGCGCCCCACAGGATTCCGCCCACCGCCAGCACCGGCACCACCCAGCGCCAGTCCCAGAGTCCCGTCGGGTCGGGGAAGAGCGGGATGGCGATGCGCAGGAAGCCGTAGGCGCCGGTCTTGCCCATCATGCCGGCGAACGTGACCAGCATCGGCGCCGGCGCGGCCGCATAGGCGTCGGGCACCCAGGAGTGGAACGGGAACAGCGGCGTCTTGATCGCGAACGCGATCGCAAACAGCGCGAACAGCCCGAACTGGATGGCGGGTGAAGGGGCAACCGACGGGAGCTGAGCCAGGTCGAAGGTCCGCTGGTCGGGCAGGACGTTCTGGAACGCGTACTCGCCGATGACGCCGACCAGCATCAGCAGCGAGCCGGTCAGCGTGAACAGCACGAATTTGAGCGCGGCGCGGCCCGGCTGCTCGCCCTCGCCGAACAGCCACAGCAGGAAGTAGGCCGGGATCAGCATCGCCTCCCAGAACACATAGAAGAGGACGAGGTCTGTGGCCATGAGCACGCCAGCCATGCCCGCCGACATCGCAAGCATCAGGGCGAGGAAGCGGCTCACGTTCTTTGTGCTGAGCGGGGTGGCGAGCAGCGCGATGGTGGTCAGG
>VBFW01000355.1 GCA_005880525.1 Chloroflexota bacterium
GTCGGAGCGAAGGTGACGATCCACCGCGCCGGCGACGTGATCCCCGAGATCGTCAGCGTCGCCAAACCGAAGCAGGGCTGGCGCATGCCGGCGAAATGCCCGGTGTGCGGGGGAGAGGTGGTGCGCGAGGAGCCGTACATCGCGCACCGCTGCATCAACCCGTTCTGCGGGGCGCAGCGCCTGGAGCGCTTGCGGCATTTCGCCGCGGTAGTCGACATCGAAGGCCTCGGCTACTCGACGCTCACGCAGCTCATCGACCGCAAGATGGCCGAAGACCCGAGCGATCTCTTTCGGCTGCGCAAGGAGCAGGTGATCGAGCTCG
The DNA here is from genome assembly GCA_005880525.1 of Chloroflexota bacterium. Taxonomy (GTDB): domain Bacteria; phylum Chloroflexota; class Dormibacteria; order Dormibacterales; family Dormibacteraceae; genus CF-118. Next base: position 323 of record VBFW01000355.1, read on the forward strand.
ATGGATTTGCTGACAAGTCGGCGCAGAACCTGGTCGATCGCATCGCCGCAAGCAAGAAACCGGCGCTCGGCCGGTTCCTATCCGCGCTTGGCATTCCTCAGGTTGGCGAGGCCACCGCGGAGATGCTGGCCGGTGAGTTCGGCAGCATCGAGAAGCTGCGCGGTGCGAGCGAGGAAGACTTGCAGCGAGTCGAGGGGGTCGGCCCGAACATGGCGCGCGAGGTGTTCATGTACTTCGACGGCCACGGGGGCGAGCTGGTGAGCAAGATCCTCAAAGCGGGCGTCGCGCCTGAAGCCGCGGAGCCGGTCGGCGAGGGTCCTCTCACCGGCAAGACTTTCGTCTTCACGGGCACGATGGAGACGATGGGCCGGCCCGACGCGGAAGCCCTGGTGAGGAAGCTCGGCGGCAAGACGGCAAGTAACGCGTCCTGACCGCGCCTGGCGCGCAGGGTTGGGGTGAGGGCCGTCGCTAAGCTTTTCCAGTGCCACTCTCGCGCGATCAAGTTCGCCACGTCGCCCTGCTCGCGCGGCTTGGCCTCGAGCCCGGCGACGAGGATTTCTACGCCGAGCAGCTGAGCGGCATCCTCCGCCACATCGACCGGCTGCAGGAGCTCAACACCGACGCGATCCCACCGACCGCGCAGGTGGTCGAGGTCGCGGCCACGCTGCGCGAAGACGTGCCGAGCCCGTGCCTGTCGCAGGAGGAGGCCCTGGCCAACGCGCCGGCGGCCGTCGACGGCCGCTTCCGCGTGCCGTCGATCCAGGAAGAGGCTTAGTGACCTTGGACCCGACACACCTGACGATCAGCGAGGTGCGGCACCTGCTCGACGAGCGCGAGCTGTCGGCGCGGGAGCTGCTCGGCCTGCACCTCGAACGAATCGAAACGGCCGACGCCGACGTCAAGGCATTCCTGCGCCTCACGACGAAGACGGCCGCTGACCAGGCGCAGGCCGCCGACCGCGCGCTTCGCGATGGCACCGCCGGGCCGCTCGCAGGGATTCCGATGGCCGTCAAAGACGTGCTGTGCGTGAAGGGCGTCGAGACGACGGCGGGCTCGCAGATCCTGAAGGGCTTCAAGCCTCCGTACACCGGCACCGCCGTGCAGCGCCTTTTCGACGCGGGCGCGGTGATGCTCGGAGTCACCAACTGCGACGAGTTCGCGATGGGCAGCTCGACTGAGAACTCGGGCTACTTTCCGACGCACAACCCGTGGTCGCTCGACCGCGTGCCAGGCGGCAGCTCCGGCGGAAGCGCGGCTGCGGTGGCCGCCGGCGAGGCGACGTTCAGCCTGGGCAGTGACACCGGCGGGTCGATCCGCCAGCCCGCAGCGCTTTGCGGCGTCATCGGCATGAAGCCGACGTATGGACGTGTCAGCCGCTACGGGCTGATTGCGTTCGCGTCGAGCCTCGACCAGATCGGACCCTTCACGCGGTCGGTGGAGGACTGCGCGCTGATCCTCCAAACGATGGCGGGCCACGATCCGCTCGACTCGACCTGCGCGGACCGGACCAACGACGTGATGCGCGGGCTGCACGACGGTGTGGAGAAGATGCGGCTCGGCGTTCCGCGCGAATACTTCGAGGTCGAGGGCATGGAGCCGGGCGTGCGGCTGGCGATCCAGAAGGCGCTGAACACGCTTGAGGCTGCGGGTGCGGAGCTCGTCGACGTGAGCCTGCCGCACACCGACTACGGCCTCGCCGCGTACTACATCATCGCGCCGGCCGAGTGCTCGTCCAACCTCGCCCGCTTCGACGGCGTGCGGTACGGGATGTCGGAGCAGGACGCTCAGAACATCACCGAGGCGTACACGAAGACGCGTCGCAAGGGCTTCGGCGCCGAGGTACGGCGCCGCGTGATGCTTGGCACGTACGCGCTGTCGAGCGGCTACTACGACGCGTACTACCTGAAGGCGCAGAAGGTCCGCACGCTGATCAAGCAGGACTTCGACGACGCGTTCGCCAGCTGCGACGCGATCGTCAGCGGCACGTCGCCGACGGTCGCGTTCCCGATCGGCTCCAGGACGCAGGACCCCCTGTCGATGTACCTGTGCGACGTGCTCACGCTGGGCGGCAACCTTGCCGGGCTGCCGGGGATCAGCGTCCCGTGCGGCATGAGCGAGGGCCTACCCGTCGGGCTCCAGGTGCTGGCGCCGCAGTGGCGTGAGGACACTGCCCTGCGCGTCGCGCGGGCGTACGAGCTCGCTGCGGATATGCGCGTTGAGGTGGCGCTGGTTGACTGATCACTCAGATTGGGAGGTCGTGATCGGCATGGAGGTACACGTCCAGCCGACCACGCGCACCAAGATGTTCTGCGGCTGCGCGATCGCGCCTTTGAACGCGCCGCCGAACACTCACACGTGCCCGGTGTGCC
>VBFW01000031.1 GCA_005880525.1 Chloroflexota bacterium
CGCAGCGGGATCGCGGTGGCGCTGCCCCATCCCTTCCACACGGAGCCGCACTGCGAGGAATCGAGCGAGCAGACGCGTGTGTCGGGCGTGACCGTCAGCTGGCTGCCGACCTGGACGCCGGTGTACGTCACCAGCAGCTGGCGGCCCGGGACGGAGGCAACCGCGCCGGTCGCCGCACCGGCGCCTGAACCGACGACGATGCTGCCCGCGACCTGAAAGTTCGACTGTTCGATGACGTCGACGGCCAGGTCGCCCGACCTGGACACAAGCACGAACAGTGGCGCCGAGGCCGCGATGTTCACCGAGCTCTCGCCGCACGCCGAGGTGAACGCCGCGGCCAGCGCGAGGCAGGCCATGATCGCGGGACCGCGGTGCAGCCTCACGCCTCGCGCAGCACCTCGACGGGGTCGACGCGCATCGCGTGCCGCGACGGAATCCAGGCTGCGCCAAGACAGAAAACGAGCGCGCCGATGCCAACGAGCAACACCGAGATGGCGTCGATGCGCAGCCCGACGGTGGGCTGCAGCAGGAATACGGCGAAGGCCACGGCCTCCGCGGCCAGTAGGCCGATGACCAGGCTCGCGACCCAGGCCAGGGCGGCCTCGGCCATCAGGCTGGCGCCGATCCAGCGCGGCGTGAAGCCGACCGCGAGCAACACCGCGATCTCCTTGCGCCTCTGCCGCACCGCCTGCACGAGCACGTTGGAGATCGAGAGCGACGCGAACAGCACGATGAGCACCACGAGGACGCCCCCCGCCGCCTGGATCTGCCCGATCCTGCTGCTGAGGCCGTGCACCGACTGCTCGACAAACTGAGGCCGGAGGCCCTTGCCCTCGAGCTGCTGCGCGATGCCCGCGACGTCAGCCGGCTTCGCCGCGTCGATGACGAACTTGCCGAAGCCCGCCGAGCCGTTGGGGTCGGCCGTCCCGGCCCACACGCCCTGCTCGATCAGGATCCCCTCGAGCGTCGACAGCGTCGAGTAGACGGCGGGCATGCCGAAGCTGTCAGGGCTTGCGTCGACGTGGTACACACCGGCCACCGTGACCACGTGGGTCTTCGATCCCTGGATCCCCTGGGCGATGGGGATCGTCAGCGTCACGGTCGTGCCGACGAGAGCACGCGAGTCGATCGTCGAGCCGGTCTTGCGCGACATCAGGCCCGAATCGGGGAGCACTACCTGGTTCTCGCCTGGCCATGATCCTGCGGCGAGCGCCGGGCGATCGACGGCCGCCGGCAGGTTGAGCATCTGGAAGACCGAGCCGTCGTCGCCGATCGCAGCCGGAAATGCGCCCATCACGATCGGGTATCCGCCGTCGACCTTGGGCAGCGACAGCATCCACTGCACCTGCGCGTTGGTGAAGGTCGGCTCGGAACCTGGCGTGACCGTCATCTGGGAAAGCGCGCGCTGAGAGAGGATGCCCTGCCCGGTGACGGCGCCGAGCCATGTCGATCCGGCGAGGACCGTCAGCAGGATCGCCACGCCGGCGGCCACTCCGATCACGCCGGGGAGCACGCGCCGCCACTGCCTCTGCAGCTCGGTCCAGCTGAACCCGATCAGATCCTGCATCAGGACTGTTCGACCAGCCGGCCGTGGTCCATACGGGCCACCACCTGAGCGCGCGAGGCCACTCGCTCGTCGTGGGTGGCGCAGACAACGGTTGCCCCGAGATCGCGAACCAGCCGCTCCATCTCGTCGGCTACGAGCGCCGCGTTGGCGGCGTCGAGGTTGCCGGTCGGCTCATCCGCCAGCACCAATGTTGGCGAGTTGATCACCGCGCGCGCGATGGCGACGCGCTGCTGCTCGCCCGCCGAAAGCTCGCCCGGCTTGTGTGTGATGCGCGCGCCCAGCCCGATGCTCGACAGCTGCTTGCAGGCCCGCGTGCGGCGTTGGGAGGCGGTAACGCCAAGCGGGATCATCGGCAGCGCGACGTTCTCCCACGCGCTGAGGTGCGGCAGAAGTTGGAAGGACTGGAAGATGAAGCCAACGTTGGCGCAGCGATAACGCGCGAGCTGATCCGCGCTCATCGAGGTCAGGTCATTGTTGTCGACCGACACTGTGCCCCGTGTCGGCCGAAGAAGCCCGGCGAGGACGTAGAGCATCGACGATTTGCCCGAACCCGACGGCCCAGCCAACGCGACGAACCTGCCGCGAGGCAGATCCATCGTGACCGACTGCACGGCCTCCACCTCGTGACCGGCCCCCGACCTGTAGACAACTGTCAGGTCTGCGATGCGAACGTAAGGATGACCGGGAGCCATGGTCGGGATCAGGCTGCCCAATTTAACCCGTGGGCCCGGGCTTTGGCGCTCTGCCTGCGGCCCGGGCCACGGAGGATTGCGAACGATCACCACCAACCAGTGGTGTCAGCCCCGCCGTAATAGGGCTGGGTGTTGTACCAGAGGATGGTGCGGCTGGAGTCATGCTCGTAGTTGTTCCACCAGATACCGCCGGTGACGTGGATGTTGTAGACGACGTTGCCGCAGTACCCGGTGTAGATCTCCTCGCAGTCGAAGTAAGAGCTGCTCAGCGTGGTGCCGGACACCCCCACCGCCCACGGGAAGGAGACCGAGATGGCGACTCCGTTGACCTGCACGTACTGGACGTCGTCGGTGATGTACGGGTAGTACGGGCAGTTGCCGATGACCCAGGTGGACGACTGCGTGTTGAAGTAGTAGTTCCAGGACATCGTGCTCAGCCAGACGTTGGTCCGGATGTAGTCGCACGAATGCGGCAGATAGCCGGACCCCGGTGCCCGGCCGGTTCCCGTCCAGGCAAGTGCCGAGGTTCCGAACACAGCGGTCATTGCGAGCGCGACGATCACTGCGGCGACCTTGCCCGGGATACGACGTGACATATCTCTCCTCCCCATAGAAGCTGGCCGGCGCATGTGGTCCTGAGGACCCACCGCGACGTTCGCCGCACTCGAAAAGGCGGTCAAGCTTTTCTGAAGCCCCGCTTCACAAGACGCATCACTCGCCTGGCAGGAGGCCGAGGCGGCGGAGGTGACGCGCCCTGGCCAGCAGCTGGTCGACCGTGGTCGAGCTCACGCGAGCCGCCGCCAGCAGGGCTTCGGCCGGCACGCGCGCCTCGCCTCGCTCCCACGCGTAAATGGCGCGCGCGCTGAGTGATCGCCGTCCAAGCTCTCGCCGGACCTCGTGAGCGAACACCTTCATGGGCGGGCGCAGGCGCCTCGCGACCGCGATCGCCATGGCGACCTCATACGCCACTGGGGCGGGCTCCATGTTGAGGATCGTTCGCGTCTGGTCCGGAACGCCCATCGCGCATGCAAGCTATCGCCGTTTCGCGTTTCGGCCATCGGCAGAACGACCGACTTTGTTTCCAGCCCGGGCCTAGATACCTCCTAGGCGGTACCTAGTCGCTCGTGCGCCCACACCGCGATCTGCGATCGCGATCGCAACCCAAGCTTGTTGCGTATGTGCTCGACGTGCGCGTCTGCGGTCCGTTCCGCCATCCGCAGCCGGCCTGCGATCTCGGGGTTGGTCAGCCCGTCCGCGATGAGCAGCGCCACCTGCTTCTCACGAGAGGTGAGTGGCCCGTTGCCATTGGAGTCGGTCGGGGCTGCAGGCGGCGCCGGCGAGCCGGTCGCGTAGCTGATCGCCTCGGCAGTGGTCATGCTCGAGCCGCGCCGCGACGCGGCATCCGCGACGGTTCGAGGCAGCTTTGCCCTGGAGCCTGTAAGTGTTTCGTCGGTGCTCTTCTGCCACTCGCGCTGCGGCTCAGCGCCGGTCGGAGCACGCACCACCTTCGCCGCGGCGATCAGCGTGATCGCTCTCTCATCGCGCCCCTCGGCATGCTCGACCTCGGCCAGCCCTTCGAGGACTGTCGAGGAGGTCACCGCGTCCGAAAAGTGCGTTGAAAGGGCCACCGCCTCCAGCCAGTTGTGGCGAGCGGCCTCGGTGTTCTTGAGCTTCATGTATATGCGGGCCAGACTGTCGCGACTGAGCGCGGTCACGAATTCGTCACCCGCCTGGCGGAACCCTTCCAGCGCCTGCTCGAGGCGGCCGCGCGCAACCTCGTAGTCGCCGCGCTCCAGCGCGATCAGCCCGAGGTTGTTCAAGCTCGACGCCACCCACCACGGGTCGCGGAGCTGCCACGCGATCTGGAAGGCCTCGTCGTGAAGGCGCGCGGCGGTGGCCCAGTCGCCGGTGCCGCTGCTGAGAACGCCGCGTAGCGACTTCGCAGAGAAGAGCGAAACGCTGGGCCCGATCCTCTCCGCCATCTCCGCGCCGACATCCGCGTCGCGCGAGGCACCGGGATAGTCACCCTGCAGCCAGCGCAGCCGGGCCCGAGTGAGCAGCGCGTCAGTCCGAGCCTCGGTCTCGCGGGCTGGCGTTTCCAGGGCTCGGTCGATCCAACCGATTGCCTCCTCGAGGCGGCCCCGCATGATCCAGTACCGGTCCATGTTGGCCACGAGCTTCAGCGCCGACTCGGGGTCTTCCCCGAGACACCATTCGAGCGCGAGGCGGATGTTGCCCTGCTCCTCGTCGAGACGGTTCAGCCAGTCGAGCTGATGCCGCCCGCGCAGCTCAGTGTGTCCGCGGCGGGTGAATTCGAGAAAGTGCTGGCCGTGGCGGCGCCGAATCTCGGCCTCATCCCCGTCATGCAGCTTCTCGAACGCGTACTCGCGGATGGTGTCGAGCATTCGATAGCGCGTCTGCCGTGCCGCGCCGGGCTCGGCGACCACCAGCGATTTGTCGACGAGCCTGGTCAGCGTCGAAAGTACGTCGCCGGAGGTGCCGTCCGCGACACCCTCGGCGGCCGCCAGCTCGAACCCGCCGGCGAACACAGAGAGCTGGATGAAGAGGTCCTTCTCTTCGGGACTGAGCAGCCCATAGCTCCAGTCGACAGCGGCGCGCAACGTCTGGTGGCGCGGCAACGCCGTGCGGCTGCCTCCTGTCAGCAGCCGGAAGCGGTCGTGAAGTCGCAGCAGGATGTCATCGAAGGTCAGGACGCGCGCGAGGCCGGCCGCAAGCTCGATCGCCAGCGGGATGCCTTCCAGGCGAGCGCAGATCTGCGCGACAGCAGGCGACGAGGTTGCGTCGAGCTCGAGTCCCGGCCGGCTGAGCCGCGCTCGCTCGACGAACAGCCGCACGGCCTCGCTCTGCAGCAGCATCTCGGGGCGCGTGCCGCCGGCCGTGTCGGGAATGCTCAGCGAGGGCGTGCGCCAGATGACCTCGCCTGGGAGACCGAGCGGCTCGCGGCTGGTGATGAGCACCGTTACCTTCGGGCACGAACGCTGGATTCGGCCGACCAGCGCCGCGCACGGCTCCACCAGGTGCTCGCAGCCGTCAAGCACCAGCAGCATCCGGCTGGTCGCAAGCGTCTTCAGGAGGACTTCGAGGATCGGCCGCTTTCGCTGCTCGCGCACGCCACAGGCGGTGGCGACCGTCAGCTCGAGAAGGCGTGCATCCAGGACGGGCGCGAGCTCGATGAGGAAGACGCCGTCGCGATGTCGCTGGATGAGGTCTCCGGCGAGGCGCAGCGCCAGCCGGGTTTTGCCCGCGCCGCCGGGCCCTGTCAGGGTGACCAGTCGCGAGCGGTGGAGCAGGCGCCGCAGCTCGGCCAGCTGATGCTCGCGGCCGACGAAGCTGCTGACCTCGGCGGGGAGATTGTTTGGCGTGGCCATGGCGGGCGCGGCGATTATCGCGCGCTCTATGAGCTGTCGCCGATGCGGTGGCCAATTCCGGGGTAGGCGATCACGAATCCGTCGGAGTCGAAGACCAGCTCGGCGACGAAGTCGCGCGACCCGGACTCATAGCGGACGATTGAGCGGTCGCCCTCGCGCCTGATGAAGGTGTATCGCTGCGGGCTCACGTGCACGGCCAGATCCGGCACCGACACCCAGGCCATCACCAGGTCGACAGGCCCGCCGCCTGACAGCAGGCCGTGGCGTAGCACCGGCATGGTGTTCGTCAGTGGAGAGAGGGCAAGGTCGCAGTCCAGCGCGGTCTTGAAGGCGGACATGTCGCCGCCCGGCGCGGGCAGGTCGACTTCGCCGCGCACTTTGGTCCGCGCAGTCCAGCGCCCGGACCATAGCCGGCGGAGGTCCAGCCTCCGGCTCCAGCCCTCGCCTCGTGCATTGACGAGCAGGCCTGAGGTCACAAAACGGCCGCGCGTCTCGAGCTTGTAGTCGAGGCGGTAGGGAACCGGGTCGAAGCCGATGGCCGTGCCCACCGCGGTGAGCCGGCCGCGGATGATCATCACGTCGGCGAACTCCGCGCCCTGCTGATCGTCCTTGACCCATGCGATGGAGCGCCTTGCCATCGCGTCCCACAATAGTGCCGGTGTCCTCATCCGCTAACTCCGACGACGCTTTCGCCGAGGTCAAGGCCAAGGTCGACCTCGTCAAGGTCGTCCAGGAGCATGTTCGGCTGACCAAGCGGAACCGGGAGCTGTGGGGGCTGTGCCCGTTCCACCAGGAGGACAGCCCGAGCTTCAAGGTGAATCCGCAGATGCAGTCCTGGTACTGCTTCGGCTGCCAGCGCCATGGCGACGTGTTCACGTTTGTCGAGCTCATCGAGAAGACCGACAAGCGCGGGGCGCTTCAGACGCTCGCGGAGCGCGCGGGCGTCGAGCTGCGCAAGCTCTCGCCAGAGCAGAGGGAGCGCTCGGATGATCGAAAGCGTCTGCTCGCGATGCTCAAGCTGGCGGCGCAGTACTACGAGTACGTGCTGTGGTCGAGCCCCGCCGGCGAGCCGGGCCGGAGGCTGCTGGTGCAACGGCAGGTGGGCGAGGAGACGGCGCGGCGATTTCAGCTCGGCTACGCGCCGGCCGGCCGAGGATTCGCCGAGTATCTGCGCGCGAAGAAGCGCTCGCTTGCCGATGCGCAGGCCGCAGGACTCATGCGCCGCGACGGCAGCGACTTCTTCGCCGAGCGGCTGGTGATACCGATTCGCGACGAACGCGGCCAGCCGCTGGCATTCACGGCGCGGACCGTTCGCCAGGACGAGCAGCGCAAGTACATCAACTCGCCGGAGACGCCTTCATACGTAAAAGGACGCGTGATCTTCGCGCTCGACCTGGCCAAGGATGAGATCGCGCGGCGCGGCCACGCGGTGCTGATGGAGGGTCAGTTCGACGTCATCACCGCGCATCAGTTCGGCGTTGGCAACTCCGTGGCCAGCTCTGGCACCGCGCTCACCGAGGACCAGGTTCGCCTGCTGAAGCGCTTCACCGACGAGCTGCTGCTGGTGTTCGACGCTGACCGGGCGGGCCAGCAGGCGATGCGCAAGGCGGCGGTGCTTGCCTCTCAGCACGGGATGCGAACGCGGGCGGCGACGCTGCCCGACGGCATGGACCCTGACGAGTTTCTGCGCTCGTCGGGTGCGCAGGCGGCCGAGCGCTGGCAGGCGGTGGTCGACTCCGCGCCATCGAGCTTCGAGGCGGGTGTGGCTCAGGACATCGCCGGCTTCAACCCCAGCAATGCCAACCAGATGGAGATCGTGGCCGGGCGGTTGCGGGAGTGGATCGGTCTGTTTCCCGAAGGCCTTCGTGATGGTTATGTGGAGGTTGCGGAGCGCCGAACCGGCATCTCGCGGCATCTCCTGCTGAGAGCGCCGGAGCCGAAACGCGAGTTGAAGCAGGCTCCCAACGGTTTGAGCCGGCAGATTGCTGGGAAGAAAACGACAGTCAGCAGATATCTGCTGCAGTTGCTCGCGGTCAATCCGGCCGCCTTTGAGCGGATACGAACAAAGCTAACGCCCGAAGAGTTGGACGATGAGGATCGCGGAATTTACTTGCGAATGCTGGAAACCTACGATCGAGCCGGGGCGTCAGGGCTCGAGAACGAGCTGGGCGGCTACCCGGCGGAGGTTCAGGACCTGATCAGAAGGGCTTGGGCGGCGCCGCCGCCAAATGTGGACGGCCAGGTGGCCGAGGAATTGGTCGCGCGTCTGCGTCTTGACCGCATGAAGGGCCGTCACTCTGGAATAATCCGTGAGCTTTCCGAAGCGGAACGTGGGAGGGAAGCGGAAAGGGTGGCGAGGCTCGAGGCAGAAGCCAGGGAGCTCGCGCGCGCCATCAATGACATGGAGAGGAGCAGCTAGTCATCGCACGTGTAGCCAAGGTCGCGACCAAAGCAGGTAGCAAGGCGCAGGACAAGCCGGAGCACAAGCTCGAAGACGAGCTGATGGCGGTCGCCGAGCAGCTGATCGTCAAGGGCAAGGAGCAGGGCTACCTGACCCCTGACGACATCCTGCAGGGATTCCCCGAGATCGACGCCGAGCCCGACCAGATCTTCCGCATCTTCGCCGCGTTCAAGGAGATCGGGATCGAGGTCACCGACGGCGAGAAGGATTTCGAGGAGGTCGAGCAGATCGACGACGAGATGCTGCTCGACATCGAGATGATGGACTCGGTCTCCCTCGACGACCCGGTGCGCATGTACCTGAAGGAGATCGGCCGCGTCTCGCTGCTGACCGCCAATGACGAGGTTGAGCTTGCGCAGGCCATCGAGGCCAAGCCGCTGCACGACGCGCTCAAGGCGCAGAGCGTGCCGGAGGAGGCGGAGGGCCGCCAGCGCGGGCTGGACGAGATGCTGCCCGACATCGAGATGATGGACTCGGTCTCCCTCGACGACCCGGTGCGCATGTACCTGAAGGAGATCGGCCGCGTCTCGCTGCTGACCGCCAATGACGAGGTTGAGCTTGCGCAGGCCATCGAGGCCAAGCCGCTGCACGACGCGCTCAAGGCGCTGAGCGTGGCGGAGGAGGCGGAGGGCCGCCAGCGCGGGCTGGACGAGATGCTGCCCGACATCATCGAGCGGCTTGCGACAGTGAAGCGCAAGGGCCAGCAGGCGCACATCGCGCAGGAGCTGCTCGGCCTGACCGACCTGTCCAGGCTGCAGTCGCTTCTCGACGCCGCCGCAGCCGAGCGCCGCCGGCGGGCCACCAATGGCGCCGCCCGCCCACGGGTGCGCGCTGAGGCCGTCGAGCAGTACCGCATCGCGCGCTACCGGCTGACCGAGCGCTACGAACGTGCCTATGAGGCCAAGCAGCGCCTGACCGAGGCCAACCTCCGGCTCGTCGTGTCGATCGCGAAGAAGTACATCGGGCGCGGCATGTCCTTCCTCGACCTGATCCAGGAAGGCAACATGGGCTTGATCCGCGCGGTCGAGAAGTTCGACTACCACAAGGGCTACAAGTTCTCGACCTACGCGACGTGGTGGATCCGGCAGGCCATAACGCGCGCCATCGCCGACCAGGCGCGGACCATCCGCATCCCGGTGCACATGGTCGAGACCATCAACAAGCTCGTGCGCGTTTCGCGACGCCTCCTGCAGGAGCTCGGCCGCGAGCCTGCTGACGAGGAGATCGGCGAAGAGATGGGCATCACGCCCGAGAAGGTGCGCGAGATCGTCAAGGTTTCGCAGGACCCGGTCTCGCTCGAGACTCCGATCGGCGAGGAGGAGGATTCCCACCTCGGCGACTTCGTCGAGGACCGCGAGGCGGTCTCCCCGTCCGATGCGGCTTCGCTAACGATGCTGCACTCGGAGGTGGAGGACGTGCTCGACACGCTCACGCCCCGCGAGCGGCGCGTACTGCAGCTGCGATTCGGGCTGATCGACGGCCACCAGCGCACGCTGGAAGAGGTCGGCAAGCGGTTCGGCGTCACGCGTGAGCGCATCCGCCAGATCGAGGCCAAGGCGCTCCGCAAGCTGCGCCATCCATCCCGCTCGAAGAAGCTGCGCGACTACCTGGAGTAGTCGCTTCGGCCGAGTGCCGGCACTCGCGCCCCTGAAACCGCCCACCGCCGTTCGAGTGCCGGCACACGCACTCCTGAAACCGCTCGCCGGGTAGGCGGCTCAGTCGGGGCGTTGACTCGACTGGAGGCGGGCTTGAGAGATCGGCTTCGGTTTTTCATCGTCGCCATAGCGGTCTTCGTAGCCGCGTGCGGCGCCGGAGCTCACCCAGGCGTCACGATCGCCAACAGCGGTGTTCCGGCGATGGCCGGTAAGGCCGCGTCTTTCGACGTCGTCGAGATCGACCAGGCGGCCCAACGCCTCTACGCAGCCGACCGGACGGATCAAGGCATCGATATCTTCGACACGTCCGTCGCGCCGGCCCGATACCTGAAGACGATCGCGCTGAGCGCCAGCCCCAGCGGCCTCGCGGTCGCCCCCGACCTGCAGCGGGTCTTCGCCGGGACCAGCAACGGGTCGGTGGCTGTGGTGGACACCGATCCCGCGTCAGCCACGGCCGACAAGGTAGTCAAGGTGGTGCCCACCGGCGGCAAGTCCGCTGACTTGATCGATTACTCGCCCGCTCTGCACATGGTCTTCGCCAGCAATGGCGACGGCGGCTCGATCGCGACCATCGACGCCACGACCGGGGTGGTCAAGTCGCACTTCGCCATCGGCCACCCTCTCGAACAACCTCGCTTCAACCCCGCGGACGGCATGCTCTATGTCACGAGCCCGGATGCTGACGCCCTGTTCATGGTGGATCCAGGCAAGGGCGTGATCAAGTCCACGATCAAGCTCGACAAGTGCGTCCCCTACGGGCTGGCTATCAATCCCAAGCTCGACCAGGCTCTCATCGCGTGCAGAAACTTCGTCATGAGGCAGAACTTGCGCAACACGGCCGACGTGGAGGCGTTCGGCCAGGTGTCCAGAGGTGACGTGGTCAGCTATGACGCCGTCGCCGATCGATTCCTGGTGGCCGCCCCGTCGCCGGCTGCCGCCAGCGCGGTCGGCATATTCGGTGGCAACCCGATCGCCTACCTGACGTCGGTGACCACGGGTGCGGGAGGAAACTCGGCCGCGTACGACGAGGCCAACCACCTCGTTTACACGCCCGACATCCGATCCGGCAAAGCAGGCCTGGCCGGCTTCGAGCCACCCCGCGCCGGCCTGGATGTGATCTCGCAGCTGCCGTCGCTGGGCGTGCTTGCACTCGTGCTGGCGGTGGTGACGCTTTTGCTGCTGTGGGTGGGGCGCTGGGCAGATCCCGTCCACCGGCCCGCGCCCGTGCCCGCCGCCACCACCAGCACCTCCTCCCATCGCGAGCACACCTGAAAAGGGCGTGATCTCCGGCCATGGTGAACAATTGAGGGCGTGCCGGTCGTCACGATCGCGCGCCACTTCGGGGCTGGGGGCGACAGTGTGGGCAAGATGGTCGCCGACCGCCTGCACGCCGACTTCCTCGGCCCCCAGCTGATCGACGAGGTCGCGCACCGGCTCGAGCTGCCCAAGGAAGAGGTCGAGGCCGCCGATGAGCAGCCGGGATCTTTTCTCCAGCGCCTGCTGATCGCCCTGGCCGCGGCCAGCCCGGAGCACGCGGTTACCGCCGAGTCGCCGACCTGGACGCCGCCCTACACCGACCCCCAGAGCGACCCCCGCCGCGCCGTGCTCGAGTACACGCAGCAGGTGATCACCGAGGCCGCGCGGTCCGGCAACGTCGTGATCGTCGGCCGTGGCGGCGCCTATGTATTGCATGACCTGCCAGGCGTGCTGCACGTCTTCCTTCGGGCGGACGAGAGCACGAGGGTGAAGGCGGTGATGGAGCGCGAGCACATCGGCCAGGAGGATGCTCGGCGCCGCGTCAAGCAGACCGACGAGAACCGGCGCGCCTACATCCGCCAGGTCTACGGCCACACCTGGGACCTCCCGAGCCACTACGACCTGGTCGTCGACACCGGTCGTCTCGGTTACGACGCCACAGTGGATGCGATCCTCGCCGCTTTGAAAGGCCGGACCCGCTAAGTTAGACGGCCAATGACCAGGTCGCTCGGCTCTCGCACGTCAGGCGTCGACGGCTCCAGCGAGGGCGGCCGCATCAACACGATCAGCCTGCCAGGCGCGCTCGTCATATACGGCGTGGCGCTTGTTCAATACCTGCAGTCCAAAGGCGTCAAGAGCCGGCTGACGGTAGCGCCGGTGCTCATCGGCGGCGCCTGGTGCCTCGAGCTGACCTACCAGGGCGACGCGCCCGCCGGCGTCCCTGAGCGCTGGCACGGCCATCGCGTGGCAGTCAAGGCCGCCGAACCGCCGCCACCACCGCCGGCCCCGGCGCATGCCTAGCTTCACCCCGGAAAGCAAGGTCCGCGATGTCGTCGTCATGCTTGGCGACCGCGGGCGGGACGCTCTCAAGCGCCACGGTTACGACACCGGCGTGGGCTTCGTCGACGTCCTGTCGCAGTACCAGACGCTCGAGCACGCCGCCCGGACCGAGAGGCTGCGAGACCTCCCAGGGCTGCTCACTGCACTAAACACCGCACAATAGACCCGACCCTTTTACATACATTGGTAGTCACAAATTAAGGACAACGGGTGTACCATGCAGCGAAATTCGCTTCTGGTTCGTTATACGAGTCGAGGAATACGTCATTGCAACCGTCGAAGCCAGAACCAGAGAAGAGGACCAAGTGCGCCTGTGGCCGTAGGCTGAGAGACGCGTCCGTCTACATCTACCGCTCGCACGGTGACCGCTACCTGTTCCACAGGTGCGAGTGCGGGATGGAATGGACAGTCCATCAGAACGACGTCGACCCCCTCCAGCCCGTCAGCTCGGACGAGGTGATCGAGGTCCACAAGCGCCTGGCGAAGTTCGAAGGTTCGATCGTCGAGCTACTGGAACAACCGCAGCAACCCGCCTAGCTCCCCCCTCCCGCTTTGCGGTAGAGGGTAGGGTGAGGGCAGGGTGAGTGCGTGATCTATCGCCGCTGCGGTCGCAGCGGGCTGCTCCTGCCGGCGCTCTCTGTGGGGCTGTGGCAGAGATTCGGCGGGGACCAACCGACTGACGAGAACCGCGCCATCATCCGGCGCGCATTCGAGCAGGGCGTGACCCATTTCGACCTGGCCAACAACTACGGCCCGCCCTACGGCTCGGCCGAGACGAACTTCGGCCGGATGCTGCGCACCGACCTCGCCGGCCATCGCGACGAGCTCGTCATCTCGACCAAGGCCGGCTGGGACATGTGGCCCGGGCCCTACGGCGATTGGGGATCGCGCAAGTACCTGCTGGCGAGCCTAGACCAGAGCCTGGCGCGCATGGGCCTCGACTACGTCGACATCTTCTAAGATCCTCAGCGGGATGGGCGTCCACCTGCTGATCCACCAGCCGGTCTACTCGATGCTCAACCGCTGGATCGAGCCCGCCTTGCTCGATGCGCTGTACGAGGAGGGCGTGGGCTGCATCGCGTTCTCGCCGCTCGCCCAGGGTCAGCTCACCGACCGCTACGCAGACGGCGTGCCGGCGGGCTCGCAAGCAACGCAGCACTACTCGCTCGACGAAGAGACCGTGCAGCGGAACATCAAGAAGGTGGTGCCGCTGCGCGACATCGCGCGCCGTCGCGGCCAGTCGCTGGCGCAGATGGCGCTCGCTTGGGTGCTGCGCGATCCGCGCATGACCTCCGCCGTCAACGGCGTGAGCTCAGTCAAGCAGCTCGATGAGAACCTCGCAGCGCTCGACAGGCTCGATTTCAGCCAGGGCGAGCTTGCGGAGATCGATCGCCTGACCTCGTAGGCTGAACACCGCGATGCCGATCAGGGTCGTGGCGTTCGACGGGGACGACACGCTGTGGCACAACGAGACGCACTTCAACTTCACGCAGGCCGCGCTGCGCGACCTCCTGCGGGGTCACGCCCCGAACGCCGACGTCGACGCCCGCCTATTCGAGACCGAGATGGCGAACCTCAGCCTGTACGGCTACGGCATCAAGAGCTTCACCCTGTCGATGATCGAGACAGCGCTCGAGATCACGGACGGCACGATTCCGGCCTCCGACCTGAAGGTGATCCTCGACTGGGGCAAGCGCATGCTTCGCGAGCCGACCGAGCTCCTGGAAGGCGTGCGCGAGACGCTGCTGGGCATGAGCCAAAACCACCAGCTGCTGCTCATCACCAAGGGCGACCTTTTCGACCAGGAGAGCAAGCTCGCAAGGTCGGGCCTGGCCGAGAGATTTGCGGGCGTCGAGATCCTCAGCGACAAGAATGTCGACTCCTACCGGCGGGTGCTCAGCCGCCGCGGCATCGACGCCGGCGAGTTCATCATGGTCGGAAACTCGCTGCGCTCGGACGTGGTGCCGGTGGTCGAACTTGGCGCCCGCGCGGTCCACATCCCGTACCACGTGACCTGGCAGCACGAGCAGGTCGACGAGGATTCGGTGCCTGGCGAAGGCTGGTTCAGGCTCGACAAGATCACCGAGCTGGGCCCCCTGCTGGGCTCGCTGGATGGGCGGCCAAGCCGGTCTGTCCGCCACAAGCTACAATCTCGGCCGGACCGGAAAACGAAGAGGGATTGAACCCCCGTGGCCGGCCCAGTCTCATTGGGTTAGCTCTTTGAAGGGGGCACGGAATATGGGCCGTTCGCAGCTTCGGTTTCTCGCCCTGGTGGGCGCAGTCCTGATGGTGGTGGCTGCCTGCGGCAGCACGTCCTCAGGGCCCGCGGCAAAACAGGTAAAGGTCGGTCTTGTCACCGACGTAGGTGGCCTGAACGACAAGAGCTTCAACCACCTCGCTTACGTGGGCCTGCAGAAGGCAATCGCCGACTTCCACGTGAAGGGCGACGTCACCGAGTCGAAGACGGGCGACGACTACGTGCCCAACCTGACCAGCTACGCGTCGAAGAATTACGACCTGGTCATCGGCGTCGGCTTCCTCATGCAGGAAGCGGTCGGCAAGGTGTCGGGTAGTTTCCCGAACGTCCACTTCGCGATCATTGACGGCGCCGGCACTGACGCCAGCGGCAAGGACCTGCAGCACTCGAACGTCGAGTCGCTGTTCTTCAAGGAGCAGGACGCTGGCGCCATGGTGGGCGTCATCGCGGGCATGCTCGAGAAGGACAAGAAGGCGCCCGGCAACACCAACGTGATCAGCGCGGTCGGCGGCGTGAGCATCCCGCCCGTCAACCACTACATCGCGGGCTACAAGTGGGCGGCGACGATGGAGGACCCGGGTATCAAGGTGCTCGTCGGATACTCCAACGACTTCACCGACCCGGCCAAGTGCAAGTCCATTGCGCAGAGCCAGATCGGCGCGAAGTCCGAGATCCTGTTCCAGGTCGCAGGCGGCTGCGGTCTCGGCGTGCTGCAGGCGGCAGGCTCGGCCAAGGTCTACAGCATCGGCGTCGACGCGGACCAGAAGGACGCCGACGCATCAGTCATCGCCAGCGCCCTCAAGAAGGTCGACCAGGCCACGTACACCGCGATCAAGAACGTGGTCAACAACCAGTTCAAGAGTGGGGCCCTGACCTTCAGCATCTCCAACGACGGGGCCGGATACTCCCTCGACAACATTCAGCTGCCCGCCGACATCCAGGCTGAGCTGGACCGGGTCCAGGCGGCCATCAAGGCGGGCTCCATGACCCCGCCGGCGGACATTCCCGCATAGCGAAGGCATCGGGGGCGGGCGGCGTGGCTGCTCGTCCCCGACCTCGTCTGTCAGCAACCGCCGCTCGCCTCACCCGTGGCTTTGCCATGCCATTCGCGTCTGTCCTCTTCGCGTTCGTGGTGGGCGCGGTCGTCGTCACGGTCACCGGCGGCAACCCGATCGACGCCTACCAGGGCTTGCTGTGCGGTGGCCTCGGCGTCGCGTGCACCCAGGGCGAGAATCCAGCCCTCCAGATCGCCAACACCATCATTTTCGCCATCCCGCTCATCACCGCCGGCGTAGCGGTCGCGCTACCGTTCCGGGCCGGGCTCTTCAACATCGGCGCCGAGGGCCAGTTGCTGGCGGGTGCGATGGCGTGCACCGCGCTTGGCATCAAGCTTCATGACTGGCCGGCGGTAATCCTGCTGCCTACCGTGCTGGTCGGCGGCATGCTGGCCGGCGCGGCCTGGGCCGGAATCGCCGGAGTGCTCAAGGCCACGGTCGGCGCTCACGAGGTCGTGACCACGATCATGCTCAACTACGTCGCCCAGTGGCTCCTGCGATTCCTAATCATCGGCGGTCCCCTCGAGCTGCGTGCGGGGACTTCGAAGTCGCTGCCCATCGGCGAGGGTGCACGTCTCGCCACCTTCCTGCCCAATAGCGACACGATCCAGATCCTCGGGCTGCCGGCAAGCGTCTACCGCGTGCACGTCGGACTCGTCATCGCTGTGGTCGCGGTGGCGGTGTTCGCGATTCTCCTGTGGCGGACTTCCCTCGGGTATGAGATCCGCGCCGCCGGCCAGAGCCAGAAAGCGGCCCGCTACGCGGGCGTGAGCGTGCGGCGGACCATCATCGTCACGATGCTGATCGCCGGCGCCTTCTCGGGCCTGGCCGGTGCGATTCAGATCGCCGGTGTCGACCACAACCTCACCGACAAGTACTTCAGCGACACGACCGGCTTCGACGCGATCGCTGTCGCCCTCCTCGGCCTGGGCAGTGCCGTGGGGATCGTGCTCGCCGCGATTCTGTTCGGCGCCCTGCACGCGGGCGGGTCAGTGATGCAGGCGGACGCCGGCATCTCCAGCTCGCTTGTGCTGGTGCTGCAGGCGCTGATCCTGTTCAGCATCGCGGCCAACTTCCTTAACGCGATCAGGCTGCGGATCCCGGGATTGGGTCAGGCGCCCTCGGCGCCCGCGCCCGCCGCGGTCGGCGCCGCACTGATGACGGAGGCTGCCGTCGCGCCGCCCCAGGAAGGCACGACTTCCACATGAGCGTGATCACCGACATCCTGCAGCTTCTGCTCACCGCCAACCTCTGGCAGGTGGCGCTGGTGTCGGCGGTTCTGCTGCTGCTGCCGGCGCTGGGCGGCGTCATCTCGGAGCGCAGCGGGGTCGTGAACATCGCGATGGAGGGCATGATGCTCACCGGCGCGTTCTTCGCCGTCTGGGCGGACCTCATCTGGCACAGCCCGTGGATCGCGGTGCTGGTGGCGATGGTCGCCGGCGGGCTTATGGCCCTCATCCACGCTGTCGTTTCGATTCGTTTCCGCGCCGATCAGATCGTCAGCGGGATCGCCATCAACATCTTCGCAGCGGGCCTCACGGTCTTCCTGGTGCGCGCGATCTACGGCCTGCAGGACGTCGGGCACGTGGTCCCGGCCGAGGCGCTCCCCAACTGGGATGTCCCTGTTCTTTCGGCGATCCCGTTCATTGGTCAGGTCGTCTTCCAGCAGAACGTCGTCGTCTATATCGCGCTGATCTTGCTGGTGGTGGTGGAGATAGTGCTGTTTCGCACGCGGCTGGGCTTGCGCATCCGCGCGGTGGGCGAGCACCCGCAAGCGGCCGACACGGCCGGCCTGAACGTCTACCTCATCAGGTACGGCGCGGTGATCACCAGCGGCCTGCTATCAGGGCTCGCGGGCGCCTTCCTCGCGATCGGCGTGTCGAACACGTTCGTGCCCAACATGACCGACGGCCGCGGTTACATCGCGCTGGCGGCGATGATCTTCGGCAAGTGGACGCCGCGCGGCGCGTTCGTCGCGTGCATCATCTTCGGTCTCGGCGAAGCGATATACGCCAACAACTCGACGATCCACGTCTCGCAGTACCTGCTGAGCATGCTGCCGTACCTCATCACGCTGGTCGTGCTGGCGGGCCTGGTCGGGCGGAGCACGCCTCCGGCCGCCGACGGCATTCCGTACGCGGCGGGTTCGGAATGAGCACGACCACCGCCACTGACATCGCCGTTGCGATGCGCGGCATCACCAAGGCTTTTCCCGGGGTGGTCGCCAACGACCACGTCGACCTCGAGGTGCGCGCGGGCGAGATCCACGCGCTGGTGGGCGAGAACGGGGCCGGCAAATCAACGCTGATGAACATCCTCTATGGACTGATCCATCCTGACTCGGGCGAGATCCTGATCAACGGCGCGCCCGTGAAGATCGGCGGGCCGAGGGACGCGATCGCCACCGGCATCGGCATGGTGCACCAGCACTTCATGCTCATCCCGGTTTTCACGGTCGGCGAGAACATCATGCTGGGCCGCGAGCCAGTGGTGGCGGGCGGCATCTACGACACCGCGAAGGCGCGACGCGACATCCAGGAGATGACGCGCAAGTACGGCCTGGCGCTCGACCCCGATGCGCGGACAGGCGACCTGCCCGTCGGCCTGCAGCAGCGCGTCGAGATCGTGAAGGTGCTGTATCGAGGCGCCGGCATCCTCATCCTGGACGAGCCCACGGGCGTGCTCACGCCGCAGGAGACCAACGAGCTCTTTGTCGTGCTGCGCGACCTGGTCAAGGCCGGCAAGACGATCATCTTCATCAGCCACAAGCTGCGCGAGGTGCTCGAGATTTCCGACCGCATCACGGTGATGAGGCGCGGCAAGGTGGTGGGGCACCTGATAACCAAGGACACGAACCAGGCGGAGATCGCGACGGCGATGGTCGGCCGCGCTGTGCTGCTGCGCGTCGAAAAGAAGCCGGCCAAGCCTGGGGCGGTGTCGTTTCGCGTCGAGAACCTGACCGCGCTCTCCGACCGCGGCGTGCAGGCGCTCAAGGGCGTGTCGTTCGAGCTGCGCCAGGGCGAGATCCTCGGCATCGCCGGCGTCGAGGGGAACGGACAGAGCGAGCTGGTCGAGGTTCTCGCCGGCACGCGCAAGGTATCGGGCGGAAAGGTATGGCTCGGCGACAAGGACGTCACGACTTACAACGCCCGCGACGAGCGCGAGGCGGGCATCGCCCACATCCCCGAAGACAGGCGCGGCGCCGGCCTGGTTCTGAACTATTCGATCGCTGAGAACCTCATCCTCGGCCGCCAGCGCGCCAACTCGTTCGCATGGCACCACATCCTGCTGCTCCTCGACGCGATCCGCAAATGGGCGCAACGGCTGGTCAAGGAGTTCGACATTCGCACGCCGAGCATCGACGTGCCCGCGCGTGCGCTGTCCGGCGGCAACCAGCAGAAGATCATCGTGGCGCGCGAGATGGCGAGCCAGCCGCGAGTGCTGCTCGCGTCGCAGCCGACGCGCGGCGTCGACATCGGCGCGATCGAGTTCATCCACCGCCGGATCGTGGCCGAGCGCGACGGCGGAGCCGCGGTTCTGCTCGTGTCGGCCGAGCTGGATGAGGTGCGCTCGCTGTCGGACCGCATCGCGGTCATGTACGAGGGCCGCATCGTCAGCATCGAGCCCGCAGACGCATCGGAAGACCGGTTGGGCCTGCTGATGCTGGGCGGCACGGCTCAAAAAACGTAGCCCCTCCCCGCCACGCGGGGAGGGTAGGGAGGGGACGTCGGGACTTGAATGCCCTGGAGGTAATCAGCCGCAAGCGCGACGGCCGTGAGCATTCATCCGAGGAGATCGACTGGCTGCTCGGCGCGTACCTCCTGGGTGACGTCCCCGACTACCAGATGGCCGCGTGGCTGATGGCCGTGTGCATCCGGGGCATGACTCGAATCGAGACGCTCGCGCTCACCCAGGCGATGGTGCGCAGCGGCGAGGTGCTCGACTTGCGCGCGATCGAAGGCATCAAGGTCGACAAGCACTCGACCGGCGGAGTCGGCGACAAGGTAACGCTGATCGCCGCCCCTCTGGCGGCCGCGTGTGGCGTGAAGGTGCCGAAGCTGAGCGGCCGCGCGCTGGCGCACACCGGCGGCACGCTGGACAAGCTCGAGTCGGTTCCAGGCCTCACCGTCGACCTCGAGCCCGCTCGATTCATCAAGCAGGTGAGCGAAATCGGGATCGCGGTTGCGGCGCAGTCGCCGCACATGGTCCCCGCGGACAAGGCTCTTTACGCCCTGCGCGATGTGACCGCGACCGTGCCTTCGATTCCCCTGATCGCATCGAGCGTGATGTCGAAGAAGATCGCGGCCGGCGCTGACGCGATTGTGCTCGACGTGAAATTCGGGCGCGGCGCATTCATGCCCGACGTGCCATCGGCCGAGGCTCTGTCGAAGGAGATGGTGCAGCTCGGCGAAGGCGCGGGCCGCCACACGGTCGCGCTCGTGACCGCGATGGACAACCCGCTCGGCCGGCGCGAGACGTTCGTGCGCATGCTGCAGGCTCAGGGCGGCAACCTCGACGCGGGACTGCCCGTGGCGCCGGTCCAGATCGCCCTGGCTGCGACGGGCGACGGCTACGTCGAATCGATCGATGCGCTCGCGGTCGGGCTAGCGTCCCTCGATCTCGGCGCGGGCCGGCACAAGAAGGAGGACAGGGTCGATCCCGCGGCGGGCCTGGTGATCCAGGCGCCAGTTGGTGCGCGCGTCGCCGCCGGCGACCCGCTGGTCATCGTCCATGCCCGCTCGGCCGACCTGGTCGAAACGGTGAAGCCCCGTTTGCTCCAGGCGTGGAAGCTTGTGGCGCACGAGGTGCAGCGGCCACCCCACGTGCTGGCCAGGGTCGACAAACATGGCACCACCTAAACTGTCGGACCGATGGCTGTGACCGCCCTCTCCCCTGACCCCTCCCCGATACGGGGAGGGCCAGAGCGATCCTAGTGGCCGAGAAGAAGTACCACGTCGGCGTTGCCAAGGGCGATGTGGGCGACTACGTGCTCGTGCCGGGCGACCCCGGTCGGGTCCCCGCCATCGCCAAATACCTGGACGGTGCCAAAGAGGTCGCGTTCAGCCGCGAGTACCGAACATTCACCGGCAGCCTCGACGGCGTGCCGGTGTCGGCGATCTCGTCCGGCATGGGCGGACCGTCGGTAGCCATCGGCGTCGAAGAGCTTGCCGAGCTCGGGGTGCATACGTTCCTGCGCGTCGGCACGTGCGGCGCGGCGCAGCCGGAGATCAAGATGGGCGACCTCGTCATCGCCATCGGCTCGGTCCGCAGCGAAGGCACACCCAATGGATACGTGCCGCCCGAGTACCCCGCGATCGCATCGCTGGATGTGGTCAACGCGCTGGTCGAGGCGGCGAGCGCAGCCAAGGTTCCGTACCACGTCGGCGTGATCCGATCTGTCGATGCGTTGTACTCGGATCTCGTGCCCGAGCGCATGCCTCGCCCGCGGCACCTGCGCGAGGAGCTCGACATGTGGTCGCGCGCAGGCATCCTCAGCAATGACATGGAGTCGTCGACGCTGTTCATCGTTGCGCGGCTGCGCAAGCTGCGCGCCGGCACCATCAACCTGTGCGTCGACGAGCTCGGCGCGGGTGAGATCCATCACCTCGATCCTTCGTACATGGACCGGATGCTGAAGGTCGCCGTGGACGCGCTGCGCCGATTGATCGCGAGAGACAAAGATGCCGCTGACCGTTAGCCGTCACCCGCTGGTGGCCGACAGTCTTGCGGGGCTGCGCGACAAGCGCACCGACCCCGAAGAGGGGCTGCTGGCGCCGGTGCTGGAGCTGCTGCCGCGTGTCTCGGTCGGCTACATCGGGCTCGAGCGCGACGAAGAGACCGCGGTCGCGCGGATCTACTACAACAAGCTGCCCAAGCTCGAGGGCAAGGTGCCGCTGCTGCTCGACCCCATGCTCGCCACGGGTGGCTCGGCCGCGCAGGCGCTGGACCTCATCAAGGAGGCCGGCGGCGTCGAGCCGCGGTTCATCTGCGTGGTGGCGGCGCCGGAGGGCGTGAAGGTGGTCGAGGAACGCCACCCGGAGGTGCACATCTACGCCGCGGCGCTCGACGAGGGGCTGAACAGCAAGGCGTACATCGTTCCGGGCCTTGGCGACTTCGGCGATCGGCTATTCGGAACCGGTGGCTAGCGCAAGTCCCTCCCCACCGTGGGGGGAGGTTAGGTGGGGGTGTCGAACCTCGCCGCGTAGGCGGTCTCGTTGCACGCGCGAAGCTCGGCCTCGGTCATCCCCATCTCGGCAGCCAGCTCGAACTCATGGCTGAGCGTCGTGCCGGCGACCGTGCGTGAGTCGGTGCTGATCGTGCATCTCACGCCTGCTCGCACCAGGCGAGGCAGGGGATGCTCTGCCAGCGCCGGCACCGCTTTGCACTTCCAGTTGGCCGTGGGGCACATGTCAAGGACGACTCCTTCCGACCGGATGCGCTCGACGATGCGCGGCTCCCGCGCGCCGATCACGCCGTGGGCGACGCGCTCGACGCCGAGAGCGAGTGCGTCTTCGACGTTTTTCGGGTCGCCCGCTTCGCCTGCGTGGCACGTAAGGCGCAAACCGGCGGCGCGGGCGGCCTCGAACGCCGGCCGCTGCGGCCCCGCCGGGTAGCGAATCTCGTCGCCGGCAAGATCGAAACCGACCACGCCCCGGCCAGCGTAGCGTCCGGCTTCTCGCGCCAGCCCGACGTTGTCCTCGACCGAGTGCTGGCGCATTGCGCAGACGATGGCCACCGCTCGAATGGGCCCTGACGTGAGCCCCGCCAGGACGCCCTCGATCACCTGGGCCACTGTCAGGCCGCGCCGCAGGTGCAGCCGGGGTGCCCAGCGCACCTCGAGGTAGTCGATGTTCTCGGCCGCAGAGTCGACGCAGACCTCGTACGCGATGCGCTCGAGCGCCGCTTGCGTCTGCATCACAGCGATCGCGTCGTCGAAATAGCCGATGTACTCGGTCTGGGACGGGCAGTCGTCAGGCGCCACCATTCGGGGCGGGCGGCCGAAGTCCCCCAGCTCGGCGGCGGTCGCCACGCGCACGGCACCGTCGAGATGGCAGTGCAGCTCCGCCTTGCGCCACGTCACAAAGTCCAACAAGAGGAAAATTGTCATACAGTGGGCGACTCCAATTCGTTGATCCTCGCGCGCCAACTCACCAAGAGGTTTGGCGATCTCACGGCGGTCGATGGCATCGACTTCGAGGTCGCCAAGGGCGAGGCGTTCGGATTTCTCGGGCCGAACGGCGCCGGCAAGACATCGACCATGCGCATGATCGGCGGGGTCTCGCCGGTAACTTCCGGGCTGCTCACCATCTTCGGCCTCGACCCGGCCGCGCATGGACCTACCATCCGCGCGCGTCTTGGCGTGGTGCCTCAGGCCGACA
Organism: Chloroflexota bacterium; assembly: GCA_005880525.1. GTDB lineage: Bacteria > Chloroflexota > Dormibacteria > Dormibacterales > Dormibacteraceae > CF-118. The sequence goes on from VBFW01000031.1 coordinate 22,772, forward strand.
CCCTCGACCTCGAGCTCACTGTGCGTGAGAACCTGATGATCTACTCGCGCTACTTCGACCTGTCCTGGCGCGAGGGTGCGCGGCGCGCCGACGAGCTGCTCGAGTTCGTGCAGCTGAAGGAGCGATCCAGGGACAAGGTCGACGAGCTCAGCGGCGGCATGAAGCGGCGGCTCACCATCGCCCGCGCGCTGATCAACTCGCCGGAGCTGCTCCTGCTCGATGAGCCCACCACCGGACTCGACCCGCAGGCGCGGCACCTGGTGTGGGACCGGCTCTACCGGCTGAAGCAGCGCGGCGTGACGCTGGTGCTGACCACTCACTACATGGACGAGGCCGAGCAGCTGTGCGACCGCCTGGTAGTGATGGACAAGGCGCGGATCGCGGCGGAGGGGTCCCCGCGCGAGCTGATCGACAAATACTCGACGCGCGAGGTGCTCGAGCTGCGCTTTCCAATCGATCAACAGCCCGTGCTCGACGGCAAGCTCAACGACGTCGCCGAGAGGATCGAGGTGCTTCCCGACCGCGTTCTGCTGTACACCGGCGACGGCGACCAGGCGATTGCCGCCGTGCACAGGCAAGGCCTGCGGCCCGAGACCGCACTGGTGAGGCGCAGCACCCTCGAGGACGTGTTCCTGCGCCTCACCGGCAGGAGCCTCGTCGACTGATGTCACTCATGGCCGGCACGCTGCACGTCGTCGAGTACAACGCGCTGGTATTCCGGCGCATCTGGCGCGGGTCGATCGCCGTTTCGTTTTTCACGCCTCTGTTCTTCCTGGCTGCCATGGGCATCGGCCTCGGCAGCCTGGTGAACCGGAGCAGCGGCGGCGTCAACGGCGTGCCCTATCTCGAGTTCCTTGCGCCCGGCCTCATAGCGGCCGCCTGCATGCAGACGGCGGCCGTCGAGGCCACGTACCCGATCCTCGCCAAGATCATGTGGGACAAGACCTACGAGGCGGCGCTCGCCACCCCGGTCACGATCCCCGACCTGATCCGCGGCGAGGTCGTGTGGATCACGATCCGGATGTTCATCGTCGCGAGCATGTTCTGGATCGTGATGTACCTGTTCGGCGTCGGCCACTCGCTCGAGTCGCTGCTGGTGATCCCCGCAGGCATCCTCACCGGTCTCGCCTTCGCGACGACCATCATGGCTTTCACAGCCACGCGCCGAAATGACAGCGGGTTCGCGGCCATCAACCGGTTCGTGATCATTCCTCTCTACCTGCTCGGCGGCACGTTCTTCCCGATCGCCAAGCTGCCGCTGGCGCTGCAGGTGTTGGCGTGGGCGACGCCGCTCGCGCACGGCGTGGCCCTCACGCGAGGCCTTGTGCTTGGAAACATCGCGGCGCCTGAGGCGGCGCTGCATGCATTGGTGCCGGTCGCATACTTTGCCGGCGGCCTGCTCATCGCTCGTGCGCTGCTCATGAAGCGACTCGCCAAATGAGCGTTCTCACCCGCCGCACGGCACCTTTGCGGGTGCCCACGCGCTCGATGCACATGGTCGAGCGCAACGTGATGGCCTACCGCCACAACTGGATCGTCATCCTGTCCGGGTTCTTCGAGCCGGTCCTGTACCTGCTCGGCATCGGATTCGGTCTCGGCTCGCTCGTGCCTGCCGTTTCCACGGGCGGCGGGCACACGGTGAGCTACGCAATGTTCGTCGCCCCGGCGCTGATGGCCACCTCGGCGATGAACGGCGCTGTGTACGAGTCGACCTCCAACTTCTTCTACAAGCTCCGCTACGCGAAGACCTTCGAGGCGGTGATCCAGACCCCTGTCGGCGTCGAGGACGCGGCGCTGGGCGAGGTGATCTGGGCGGTCATGCGCGGCTGCCTCTACTCGATCGGGTTCGTGGTGATCATGGAGGCCCTCGGATTGATCGCCTCACCCTGGGGTGGCGTGCTGTCAGTGCTGGCCGCGCTGTTGATCGGCTTCGCTTTCGCAGCGCTGGGCACAGTCATCACAACCTTCATGCGCCAGTGGCAGGACCACGAGATCGTCCAGCTGGCCCTGCAGCCGATGTTCCTTTTCTCGGCCACGTTCTTTCCGATCACGCTGTATCCGCCGATCCTGCAGGCGTTTGTAGCGGTGACTCCGCTCTACCGCAGCATCCACCTGATCCGCGGGCTGACCACCGGTCAGATCGACGGCGGCCTCCTCATCGACGTGCTCTATCTCGTGCTGCTTGGCCTGGTCGGTGTGGCGGTGGCTTCGGTACGGCTGCGGCGACGTCTGCTTAAGTGAGCGTGTAGATCCCCGGCAGCTCGCGATACAGTCCCGCGTAGTCGAGCCCGTACCCGATCACGAAGCGGTCGGGGATGACGAATCCCGTGAAGTCGATGCTCGTCTCGACCTCGCGGCGCGCGGGCCGATCCAGGAGGGCGGCCAGCCGCAGCGACGCGGGCCTCAGCCTGCGCAGTCGCTTCGCGATCGCGCTCACCGTGCGGCCCGAATCGATGATGTCCTCGATCAGCAGCACGTGCCTTCCCACGAGCGGGCCTTCGACCATGTGGGCCAGGCGCAGCTTGCCGGGCGCGGTGCCCGAACCGTAGCTCGCTGCGCTCACGAACTCGAGCTCCGCAGGGATGCTGAGGCTGCGGAGCAGGTCGGCGGCGAAGACAGTGGCGCCTTTGAGGATGACCACGAGAACGAGCGGTGTGTCGATGTCCGCATAGACCTCGGAGATCTCGCGGCCCATGTCCTGGACGCGCTTGGCGATACGCTCGGCGGAGATGAGCGCGCGGCCGGTGGTCCGCTTGGCCGCCGGCTCGGTCGCGGTCGGAGCTTCCCCCACCAACAAATTATCTCGCCAAAAGTGTGAACCACTGGTTCACGAAGGCTTGCCCCACGATCGCAGCTCGATGAAAGTGGCAGCGTGCGCAAGATACTTGCATTCATCGTGGCCCTGGCAGGAGTCGCCATCCTGGCCCCTGGAGCCGCGCACCCCGAGACCGTCGGTGCTTGTGGCTGGTACCGGGAGTCGTCCAGCTTCAAAAACGTGTGGGTCTACGACTACTCGGTGAGCGGCTGGACGACCATCGACTACGAGCTGGACACATACAACAACGGCTGCGGAAACCGCTATTACGTGAGCACGGTGTGGACCGGAGACGGCACCCCGATGTGGCTGCAGTCATCCGAACGCGCGTGGGTGTGCGGCGGCTACGCAGGATCTCGCTCCCGCTCCGCCTACACGAACTGGATCCAGGTGTCGAGCCCGTCGCTCTTCTACGGCTTCTGCGGCCGGCAGGCTGACAACTACCCCAGCTCGAGTTGGTCCAGCGTGACGTCGCCTGCCACGACGAGCGCGTATCTGACCTCATAAGCGCCCTCGCGGCATCTTCGTGCGCGCGTCATAGTTGACGCTGCAACATGGACGACAAGCCGCGCGAAGTTGTCCGCTATCGGTACCGGTATCGCCGCTTCGGTTGCGGCGGCGGGTTCTTCCTGGTGCTGACGGTCGGCATCGTGATGGCGCTCTTCAACCTCGCCGTCGGCGTCGGCATCTCGGTGCGTGTGCCGTTCACGAGCGCCAACTTCACCATCGCGGCGTCGATCGGCCAGAAGGACAAAGCGGTCGCCGCGCTGCCGTCCTACACCGAGGGCCGGCTGGGCGGCAACCAGAACGTGTTCAACAACTCGACGACCATGACGATCGGACCGGCGGAAGGCGCCGCGGAGGTGATCCTGGGCCGCCAGGACGGAGCGCCCGTCTTCGACCTGCATCTGGACGTGCGCTAGGTCCCGAGATTTCTTCGTTTTGTATACAAACGCGGGTCAGA
>VBFW01000356.1 GCA_005880525.1 Chloroflexota bacterium
CGGCAGATGCACGAGGACCCGCAGGTGCCCAACTTCGGCCAGCCCGGGACCCCGCCGCGCCTGAAGCCCGGCATGACCCTGGCCATCGAGCCCATGGTCAACGCGGGCTCATTCGAGGTGTTCATGAAGCCGGACGGCTGGACGATCTGCACGGCCGACGGCTCGCTTTCGGCCTACTTCGAGCACACGGTGGCGATCACCGAGGCCGGGCCTGTCATCCTGACCGCCCTCCAGTCCGCCAACGGCCACAGCCCCTCCCCACGCAGTGGGGAGGTCGGCGAGGGTCCCTCCCCACCTGGTGGGGAGGTCGGCGCGTAGCGCCGGGTGGGGACGCCGAACGGGCAAGGCCCCTCCCCACCCAGTGGGGAGGTCGGCGCGAAGCGCCGGGTGGGGACGCCGAATTCGGAAGCTGCCCAAGCTTTGGTACAATCGCCGTTCGTGCCCCGGCGCCCCTCACTCGTAAAGGGGGTCGTCCTGGAGCCTCTTCCCAACGGTGTATACCGGGTTGAGCTCGAGAATGGGGCCAAGGTCCTGGCCCACGTTGCCGATCGCGCCGGCACCCACTTCACTCGGCTTCTCGCCGGTGACAAAGTCGGGGTCGAGCTGGCGGAGACCGATCGGTCCCGGGGGCGAATTAGAGAGATCCGTAGATGAAGGTTCGTCCGTCGGTCAGGAAGATGTGTCCGAGCTGCAAGGTGATCAAGCGGAACGGCGTTGTCCGCGTGATCTGCTCGAAGACACCCAAACATAAGCAGAGACAGGGGTAAGGAGCTAGATGGCAAGAATCGCGGGCGTCGACATACCGCCGCAGAAGCGCGTGGTCATCTCCCTTACCTACATCACCGGCATCGGCAACACCACGGCTCAGAAGCTCGTGAAGACGGCCGGCGTCAGCCCGGACACGCGCGTCAAGGATCTCAGCGACGAAGAGGTCACGCGTCTGCGCCAGATCATCGACAGGATGTCGGGAGCCAAGGAGCTCCTCATCGAAGGTGACCTGCGCCGCGATGTGGCCAACAACATCAAGCGCCTGACCGAGATCGGCTCGTACCGCGGCATGCGGCACCGCCGCGGGCTGCCCGTGCGCGGCCAGCGCACCCGGACCAACGCCCGCAGCCGCCGCGGACCCAAGCGCGCGGTCGCCGGCAAGAAGAAGGTCGTTCGCACGCGGCGCCGCGAGCGCAAGAACGTGGTCCAGGGGCAGGCTCACATCCAGAGCACGTTCAACAACACGATCATCTCCATCACAGACATCGACGGCAACGTCATCTCGTGGGGCTCGGCCGGAGCGCAGGGTTTCAAGGGCAGCCGCAAGTCGACGCCCTTTGCCGCGCAGCAGACTGCGGAGTCAACCGCCAAGAGGGCGCTGGAGCACGGCATGCGCTCCATCGAGGTGTTCGTGCGAGGGCCGGGTGCCGGCCGCGAGGCCGCAATCCGCTCGCTGCAGGCCACAGGCCTCGAGGTAAGCGCCATCACCGACGTCACGCCCATCCCGCACAACGGATGCCGGCCGCCGAAGCGGAGGCGAGTCTAATGGCCAATTACTCGGGCCCGGTCTGCCGCTTCTGCCGCCGGGAGGGCGCCAAGCTCTACCTCAAGGGTGAGCGCTGCTACACGCCCAAGTGCGCCATCGAGCGCCGGGCGTTCGCGCCTGGCATGCACGGCCAGGCCCGCAAGCGCAAGACGTCTGACTACGGCTTGCAGCTGCGCGCCAAGCAGAAGGCGCGGCGCATCTACGGGCTGCTCGAGAAGCAGTTCCGCAACTATTTCAACGAGGCGACGAGCGAGCCTGGCGTCACCGGCCTGAACCTGCTCCGCCACCTCGAGCTGCGCATGGACAACGTCATCTACCGGCTCGGCTTGGGCGCGTCGCGCAAGCAAGCGCGCCAGCTCGTCACGCACCGGCACTTTGAGATCAACGGCAGGACGGTGAACATCCCGTCTTACGAGCTCAAGCCGGGCGATGTGCTCAAGGTGAAGCCGGCCAACGGGGTCATCGACGTGGCCCTCGAGGCATCGAAGGTCCGCCCCGTCCCGTCCTGGCTCTCCTTCAACGGAGAGGACAAGACGGCAAAGATCCTGGCTCGGCCGGATCGGCACGAGATGGAGTCGGGCGTGGAAGAGCAGTTGATCGTCGAGTTCTAGGCAACACGCTGCGCCGCGTGCTGCTTTCCTCGCTGTGGGGCGCGGCCGTGACGTCGATCCAGATCGACGGCGTGGCTCACGAGTTCACAGCCATCCCGCACGTCAAGGAGGACGTGACCGAGGTCATCCTCAACCTCAAGAAGCTGTGCCTGAAGAGCTTCACCGAGGATCCCATCACGCTGCTGCTGGACGTCAAGGGACCGGCTGAGGTTCGCGCCTCGCACGTCCAGGCGACCTCGGACGTCGAGATCGTCAACCCCGACCTCTACATCTGCACCCTGGCCGCAAAGGGCCACCTGCGGATGGAGCTCAACGTCGAGCGGGGCAAGGGCTACGTTCCGGCGGAGCGCAACAAGCGCGAGGGCCAGCCCATCGGCGTCATCCCGATCGACGCGATCTTCACGCCCGTCCAGAAGGCGAACTTCACAGTGGAGAAGACGCGTGTCGGCCAGTCGACCGACTTCGACCGCCTGATCATCGAGGTCTGGACCGACGGCACGATGTCGCCCGAGGAGGCAGTGAGCCACGCGGCCGAGCTGTTCACCAAGCACCTGGACCTGTTCGTCCACTTCGGCGAGTCGATCCAGAAGCCCGGCGTTGACACCGAGAAGACCGGCCAGAACCGATTGATGGACACGCCGATCGAGGAGCTCGACCTGTCAGTGAGGGCGTTCAACTGCCTGAAGGCGAACGAGATCCAGACCGTCGGCCAGCTGCTCCAGAAGAAGGAAGAGGAGCTGCTCGCTCTGCGGAACTTCGGGCGGAAGTCGCTCGACGAGATCAAGGAGAAGCTGGTCGAGAAGGGATTCATCAAGCCCGAGGAGATGGGGACGGTCCTGCGGGGCTGATCCCACTGCATTAATGCGTCACCAGAAGAGCGGCCGCCGCTTCAACCGCGACACCGATGCGCGCAAGGCGCTCATGCGCAAC
>VBFW01000032.1 GCA_005880525.1 Chloroflexota bacterium
AGCGCGCGATCAGGGAGATCCGCACCCTCCTCGCAGGCGAAGCGCCCTGGGAGCACGCGGGGCGGATGCGCATCCCCGTGTCGCCGGTACGCATCTATGTCGGGGCGATGGGGCCGCGCATGCTCCGGATGGCGGGTCGCGTCGCCGACGGCGCGCTGCCGCTCCTGTTTCCGCCGAGTCACTACCGCGTCGCGGCCGCCCAGATCGCTGAAGGGGCTGCCGCCGTGGGTCGCGACACCGCAGCCATCGATGTAGCGGCGTGCATCTGGTGCTCGATTTCAACCAACAGCGAGCGCGCCCGCGCCGTGCTGGCGGAAAAGATCGAGTACTACGGCCCGAGCTTCTCGCCCGACCTGATGGCGCGCGCGGGCCTGCGCGTCTCCGACTTCGCGGGCGGCGCCGTCACGCCGCAGATGCTCGCGCTCGGCGTGGCCGGCGGTCCCGAGGACGTGGTCGGCGCTTGCGCGCGGCTGATCGCGAGCGGCGCGCGCCACATCTCGTTCGGGCCGCCGCTGGGTCCTGACCCGGAGGAGGCGATTCGAGTCCTGGCCTCCGAGGTGATTCCGGCGCTGCGCTAAGCGCGCACGACGGCGGCCACGATGTTGCCGCCGGGCGGGCCCTGGTGTGAGTTCCTCTCGCCGCCGCTGACATAGTTCGTCGTCCGTCCGGTCACCGACGCGATGAGCATGCCCCCAAGCGCCTTGCCGATCTGGTACGCGTCGACGTCGTCGAGCAGCGTGATGCGGTTGCCGCGGACCTGGTCGCTGCCCGGTATCACTGACTTGGCGAACACGTGCACCAGCCGCTGCGCGAGGTCCTCCGCCTCAGGCAGGCCGCCGTTGAATTTCAGGCCGGCCGACCGCAGCGCGCTTCGCACTCCATCGGCGTCGATGAAATCCTTGGTCACCGCGTGCCCGATCTGCAGCTCGCCCTGCGCGCCGGCCGCGTTGCCGAACACGACCACCTCGCCGTGGCGCTTCTCTCCGCCCGACGAGGTCATCGCGACCTCGGAATAGAGATCCCAGTTGCGGCGCACTACCTGATCCGAGAGAGACGACCTCTGCACCTCGCCAAGCGCCAGCGCGACGCCCAGCGCAGCCGCGTCATTCGCGTACGAGCCGGCGCCTTCGGGCCCGAACGTGAGGTCGTGCGACACGACAGTCTCGCCGCGCGATTCGGCGTCCCTGATCGACGCGACGGTCAATCCCGGCACCTTGACCATCACGAGGTGCACGTCGCGCGGATTGGCCAGTCCTGCGTCCTCCATCGCCCGGTGCGTGGCATCCGCGACCTTCTGGATCTGGCCCATGCGGCCGACCTCCTCGGGCGCCATCGGCTCCGAGCCTGCCCGGCCGACGACCAGGCGCTTGGCGTCGCTGGGGTGCGCCACGTCGACCATCTCCCGCGTCACCGCCGCGATGTGAGGCGTGATCACGCCGGGGCAGCCGCCCGACAGCACGAAGATGACGCGCTGGGCGACCTCGGCGACCGGGATCCCGAGGAACTTCGCCGTCCACTCTCGCAGCGCCACATCGGCCCACACGCGGCCCCAGTCATCGTGCTGTCCGGTGCCTTCCGTCTTGCCGACAAGCGCGACGAGCGTGTCGGGCTTGATCTTTCCGCTGTCGGCGAGCTTCTGCAAACCCGACGTGTCGGCGGGCGTTGCCATCGTGCTGACGAACATGTCGACGCGTTGCGCTTTCACGCGGCTAATTCTCCAACCCCGGAGGTCTCTGGAAGCCGAAGCCCTCCATGGCCTCGAGCGCTTCGGCGAAGTCGAGCAGCGCGTACTCCTCGCCAAGCTGTCCGACCAGCTGGACGCCGACGGGCAGCCCCTCGTGCAGGCCGGCCGGCAGCGACACCGCCGGCACCTTGGCGAAGCTGACCGGCAGGACGAACTGCACGTAACGCCTCCACTCGTCGCCGAGAAACGCGGGCACGCGCTCGATCGCCATCGGCAGCATGCCCAGGGTCGGTGTGATCAGAAAGTCGTACGCCGTGTGCAGCGGTGCGTTCACCGCCCGATTCGCCGCGTTGGTTGCGGACTCGAACGCGTGGAAATAATCCATCGCCGTCAGCGACTTGCCCTGCTCGGCCAGCTGTCTGATGCCCGGGCCGAAGGTCGACAGGTCCGCGGGGAACGAGGCCATGCTCGCGCGCCGCACGACCGCGTAGCCGGCGGCCACCGGCTCGGGATCCCAGGCGATCTCCTCCACGAAATGACCTGCCGATCGCAGCGCATCGGCCGCCCGCCGGCAAGCCGCCTGGCACGCGGCGTCGGCCCCGAGCGAGCTGTCGAGGGCCATGCCGATGCGATGCGCGCTCTTCGACGAGGAGGCATGCGGCTCTGTGGCGCTCGCGACTGAGAAGAGATAGCGCACGTCAGCGACCGATCGTCCCAACGTGCCGCGCGATGAGAGGCCGGCCGCATCGACCATCTCGCACGGGATGCGGTCGGGCGTCGGGCGCAGTCCGACCACGCCGCAGCACGACGCGGGGATGCGCACCGACCCGCCCATGTCCTCGCCCAGCGCCACCGTCGCCATGCCGGCCGCGACCGCGGCCGCGCTCCCGCCGCTCGATCCGCCGGGCGTGATTCCCTCGCGCCACGGATTGTTGGTGGCCGGGAAAAGCGTGTTGGTGGTGCCGATCGCGGCGGCAAGCTCGGGCAGGTTGGTCTTCCCCAGCACCGCCATGCCGGCTTTGCGCGACCGAGCGACGGGCACCGCGTCCTCGGTGGCGATGCGGTCCTTCCAGGAGGGGGTGGCGTACGTCCAGGGCATGCCGGCGACCGGCTGGCTGTCCTTCACCGCGACGCCCACGCCGCTCGCCGAACGCGCGTTCCGGTCCACATAGATGTAGGCATGGATCCGCCCGTCGAACCGGTCTATCGCCTCGAGGTGGGCCCGAACCACCGCCTGCGGGTCCAGCTCGCGCGCCCCGGAGCGGGCCAGGATCTGGGTTGCCGGCAGCCAGGCGAGCTCCTCAGTGCGCAATAGCGACTGAGTCTAGTTCGTTAAACGAGGCGTACCAACCGATACTTTCGCAGTGGTTGGAGTGCGAGGCCGGAACGTGAGCGCGATCCGGACGACGCTGCCGCGCCTTGTCGTGGTGGCGTTCGTCTACTGGCTTGCTGCTCGCGCCAGTCTCTCGCTCGCCCTGGTCCATGGCCAGGTCACTCCAATCTGGCCGCCGACGGGTATCGCCCTGGTCGCCGTCCTCATCTTCGGCCGCTCGACCGCGATCGGCATCTTTGTCGGGGCGCTCGCAGTGAACCTTCCGATTGGTCCAACGCCCATCAGCGCAGTGCTGATCGCCGCCGGTAATACGCTCGCGCCCGTCGCGGCTGCCGAGCTGCTCAATCGAATTGGTTTCCGCCGCGAGCTTGACCGTTTGCGCGACGCGGCGGCCATCATCGTGCTGGCCGCGCTGGTAGCGATGACCCTCAGCGCCACAGTGGGCACCTCGGTGCTCGTGATTTCGGGCACTGTGAGCCTCTCGAATTTCTGGACGACCTGGGCTGTGTGGTGGACGGGCGACGCAATGGGCGTGATGCTCGTCGCGCCGTTCCTGCTGAGTCTCGTGCCGCGGTCGACGGCGCCCGCGCTAACGTTCGCGACTGGCGCGCAGCTCGTGGCGCTCCTGGTCGGGATCGCGGTGGTCACGTATGTGCTGTTCGAATCGCCGCTGCGCCTCGAGTACCTGGTCTTTCCCTTGATCATGGTCGCGGCCTGGCGGTTCCGTCTTCGGGGCGCGACGCCCGCGGCGCTGATCGCATCCGGGCTCGCGGTTGCGTCCGCGGTGCAGGGCATAGGTCCGTTCGCAAACGAAGATCTTCTCGAGAAAATGATCACGCTGCAAGTCTTCAACGTCTTCGTTGCAATGTCGTCCTTCGTGCTTTCGGCTTATGTCGACGCGCGCGAAAGGGCTGCGAGCTCCAGACGCATGTATGAGGCCGCCCAGGCCGCCAACCGCGCCAAGGGCGAGTTCCTGAACATGGCGGCGCACGAGCTGCGCACTCCGATCACCGTGCTGAGCGGCTACCTGTCGATGCTCGGAGAGGGATCGCTGGGCGCGCCGCCCCCGGCATGGGAGACGCCCATCTCCATCCTCGCCGACAAGACTGCGGAGCTCGACAAGATCGTCGGCGACCTGCTGGAGGCGTCGCGTATCGACATCAACCAGCATCGCGCGACCATGGGAGTCGTCGACTTGCGCCAGGTGGTCACGGCCGCCGTCGCCCGCCTGGGAGCGCGCGCGAAGCTTCTGTCCGCTGACGTGAGCACGGAGCTGCCGGAGGAACCGATGATGGTCGAGGGCAACGACGGGCAGCTTGGCCGGGTCCTGGACAACCTGCTCAACAATGCGCTCACCTACACGCGACGCCCGCCCGAGGTCGCCATCAAGGTGTCGCGGGACGGCAGCAGGGCAGTGGTGCGCATCGAAGACAACGGCATTGGCATCCCCAGGAACCAGCGCGAGCGGGTCTTCGAGCGGTTCTTCCGAAGCCCGGACCCGATGATGGCCAAGGTGCCCGGTGTTGGGCTCGGGCTCTATATCAGCCGAGGGCTGGTCGAGAGCCATGGGGGCAGGCTGGTGGTCGAAAAGAGCGATGCCAGGACGGGCACGGTCTTCGCGATATCCCTGCCCCTCGCCGCCTGAGCGAACCTCGTTTCCTCGGCCTAAGCTGAGGTTATGAGCCGAGGCTTCAGGGACGAGGACGTGACTCAGGCCATGACCGACAAAGCGATGGCCGACACGGTCAGCAGGGTGCTCGAGCAGGAGGCGGAGCAGGAGGCGCGGTCGGCCGATCGACGCCAGCATGGCGAGGCCGGGTCATGCGAGGACTGCGGCCGCCCGATCGGCGCCGAGCGCCTCGCCGCGCTGCCGACATCGACCCGCTGTGTCAGGTGCCAGTCGGCGTGGGAGCAGGCGAACCGCTAGCCGTTAGCCGCTAGCCGCGCAGGAAGCGGACGATCACGCGATCGAACAGCTCGGCGGCGCTGCCGGCGCCGAATCCGAGCACCTCGTGCAGGTTGAAGTTCTCGTCGGCGGAGTCCGACGTGATGCGCAGCGCACTCCACGGCACCTGGTTCTGATGCGCGACCTGCGCAACCGCCGCGGTCTCCATGTCGAAGCACGCGCCGTCGGGAAAGTCCTTGAGCAGCCGGTCGCGCACGTCTCGTGACGTGACGATCTGGTCGCCGGTCAGCACTACGCCCGAAACGACAATCTGAGCGCGCTCGACCACCTTGAGCGCGGCGATGCGCAGCCGCTCCGTGACCACGCGATCGGAGGGCAGGGTCGTCACGCCCAACCCGGGCAGCTCTCCCTTCTTGTTCGTCAGCGGCCTGGCGTCGAAGTCGTGCTGCACTGCGCCCGTGGCGACGATCAGCCGCCCGCGCTCGCCCGGTTCGCCGATGCCGCCCGCGAGCCCGACGGAGATGAGCGCCTGCGGCCGGTGCGCGTCGCAGACGAACTGCGCCGCCATCGCCGCGGCCACCTTGCCCATGCCTGTCACGGCCAGCACGACCGGCTCGGACTCGAGCACGCCCTCCCAGATCGAGAGGTTGGGGCTGGTGGCGTCCGACCGCGGCAGGTTGCCCGCGAGAGTCGCGGCCTCGATGTCGAGCGCTGCCAGCACCGCTATCGGCCGGTTCCGGTTCAAGCGTCCGCCCGGTGCTTCACGTGTACATCCGCAGCTGGTAGGTGGTCATCGAGTTCGCGGGGCTGAGTGTAAACAAGGACCTGTTCGGGGCAGCCGACCCCGAACAGGCCAAAAAAGAGGGGAGGAGAAGGCTAGTGCTTGGCGATCAGGCAGGGCCCGCTTGTCTGATTGGCGGCCCGCAGCTTGTTGACGGTGTTGTCATCGGCATATGCGATGTGCGCGCAGCCGCCCGGGTCGATGTCTTCCATGATGAAGTCGAGCAGGTTGCGGTTCGAGGATGGCGCCAGGCAGAAGATGCCGAGGTTGCAGATGTCGCCGACGTGCATCGGCGTCGTGGTGATCTGGGTCACCGTCCACGTCGCGCCGGAGACCCCCAGCGACAGGTTCAGCGACTGCCCCGCGAAGAGGTTCCATCTGCAGGCCGGGGGATAGGTGGTGGGGTTGCCGTTGGCCGGACCGGGACCCGCGCAGCCGCCGGGATCCGCCTTGCCAAAGGGGTCGGTGGGCAGGATCTCGTTGGTGCGCAGGTAGGCGACGTCGACCTTGCCGGGGTCGCCCGCGCTGATGGCGGGGAAGAAGTGCGTGCCGGTCTCCCTGGCGGGGTTGACGCGATACGCCGCCGCCGCGCTGCCCGGAACCAGGCCTCCGCCGCCGTCCCATGTCGCGCCGCCGTTGTTCGACCACACGACGTACATGTCGTACTCGCAGGACGGGTCGGACTGCACAGTGCCCGCCGTCGACTCGGCTGAGCACGTGGCGGGGTTGGAGCTCGCGTTGACCGCAAGGCCGAAGTACGGGTTGCCCTGGGTGTCGGTCGTGTAGGCGACGAACGGAGTCGAGGTGTCGTGGCCGATGCCCGCGTCCCACGCCTGCTGCGGCGTCCAGGTCGCGCCGTTGTCATCCGAGTAGGAGACCCAGACCGTGTGGAAGGACTGGAGCATCGAGACGTTGCATCCGCTCGCGTTCTGCGCAAGGTCCGCCGCGATCCAAGCGACAGTGATACGTCCGGCGTGCGGCGTGCCAGGCGGCGCGATGCTCACGCCGGCGGGGACTGTGTTGCAAAACGTGTAGCCCTCCGCGACGAGAGTTCCGGCGATCGCGCCGGGCGTCACCGCGGGTGATGCGAGCACTTCCTGCGGCGCGCCGAACGTAGCGCCGCCGTCGTGCGAGATGTTCACCCAGATCTGGCTGGGTCCGTAGAAGTCGTGGTACATGAGCACGACCTCGGCGCTGGCGGTCGTGCCGCCGGCTGGGATCGACGCCGCGACCCAGTCGCGGTCGACGCCGAAGGGCGAGCAGCTCGTTGCGCACTGCGGGAGCGCGCCCGCGCCGTGCGTCCACGTCTTGCCGTGATCGACCGACTTCCAGACATCCGCCTGCAGCGGCGCGACGCCCTCGCTGCCCGCGAGGTTGCAGAGGTAGACCGAGTTCGCCTGGTCGGTGGCGAGGCAGTCGTCTCCGCTGATAGGGTCGGCCGTTGTCACCTGGGACCAAGAGGCGCCCTTGTTAGTTGACGTGTACGTGATCGTTCCGCCGCTCGGCGTCGTGTCGTAAAGCTGCCCAAGGTTGTCCGATACGATCGACGGCTCCCCGCCGTAGGCGCCGACGTTCACCACTTTGTAAGCCGGCGTCGAAGCCGCCTGGGCCGGGCTCGACGCGACGACCACCGCCGCCGCGGCCATGGCGGCCAAAGCGCCCTTGCGCAAGTAACGCATGAACCAACACCCCCCGAATTTGGTACGGCCTCAGCCGGAAGCCCTACCTCCCCTCAATCAACGTATCAGGGAGCGGCGTTGCGCACAACTACCATCACTGGTCGTAGCGGTCGTGGTGGCGCACCCAGCCCTGCGCATCGTCAGGATCCTCGTCCCGGCCCTTCGGCACGAGGTCGAGCCACTGGTATGTCGTGTTGAGCATGTCGATGCCTCGCGCGTACGTCGAGTACGTGTGGAAGATCGCGCTGGTGTCGTCCTTATAGAAGACGCTCGCGCCCTCGCGGTCTGACATGCCGGGCTCCATCGTGCCGGCGTTGTATACCTTCGCGCCGCTCTCGACGTCCTGCGGTGTGAACGACGCGCCGAAGTCGTAGTTGAAGTCGGTGTGAAACGACGAAAGCCACTTGAACTTCCAGCCCATGCGCTGCTGGAACTCGGAGATCTTCGCGATCGGCGCGCGCGAGATGACCGCGAACGTCACGTCGCGATGGTTCAGGTGCACCTGCATCCCGTCGTAGTGGTCGGCCCAGAACGAGCAGTGCAGGCAGCCTTCTTCCCAGTCGGGCGGATACATGAAGTGATAGACGATGAGCTGGTTCCGGCCGTCGAACAGGTCTGATAGCGACTCGGAGCCATTCGGCCCATCGAAGAGGTAGCGCTTCTCGACCTTCACCCAGGGCAGGTCCCGGCGCCGCCGGCTCAGCTCGTCGCGGGCTCGAGTGAAC
>VBFW01000033.1 GCA_005880525.1 Chloroflexota bacterium
GAAGGAAGCGGACCGCGCCGTAGACGCCGCCTGTGTCGGTGATGGCGAGCGCAGGCATCTCGAGCTCGGCGGCGCGCATCGCCAGCTCATACGGGTGCGAGCCGCCGTCGAGGAAGGAGAAGTTGGAGTGGCAGTGGAGCTCGACGTACGGCGACGCGCTCATCACGCGACTGCGCGCGCCGCGCATCCGCTTTTGTGCGCAATTACACGTTCTGAACACGGAATAACGTGTTTTTGTGCACAAAGTAAGAAATTCGCCATCTGCGAGTACTCAGTCGTAAACGCGCTCGATGAACCACTCGTCCCGCGCCACGTCGTGAAACAGCTCGCACAGCAGGTCGCTGTTGAGCACGACCTTCCAGTACTCGCGCACGACCGCTTGAGCCCACCACTCGGTCTCGACCTTCCAGCGGGCAATGGGATCGACAGGGCCTGACCACGAGCCGGTGATGTAGGCCGGCGTGCCGTCGGCGTTCAACGTGACCGCGACCGGGGTGGGCGGGTTTATAAGGCGCGTCACGCGAATCGCTGTGAGGGAATGGGTGAAGAGGGAAGCACCGGGCGAGGCTTGCGGATGACCGTATCGCCGTGGCGTTCCTGCAAGCGCTCGAGCGCGGCCGTGACCTCGTCGCTGTTGCCATCGCCGCCCGTCCACAGCCTCAGCTGACGTCTGCCCGCGGCCTCGAGAACTGGCAGCTCGATCCACATCTCCGTGATGGGGGCGTGCGGCTGCCACGACTTGATCCACGAGCCGGCTAGGCCGAACAGCTCCGCGGCGCTGCTGAGCGGATGGCGCACAACGGATTCGCGCGCTTCGACGTCGCCGTCTTCGCAGGTGAGGCGCACGCGCATCTGCTTGGCGCCGGCGCCTCGCAGTCCAAGCTCATCGGCAAGGTCCCCGCACAGCGCGCGCGCGACGAAGAGCAGGGCTTCGCGATCCTGGACCGGCGGCTCGAACTGCCGGTGCGCGCTAGTGAACATCGGCGGCTGCCACGGCGTCAGCTGATCCGGCTCGAGCCCGCGTGCGAGCAGCACCGCGCGCTTGCCTTCGCGCCCGAGCTGGCTCTCGAGCTCGCGCGGCCCGATCGCGGCGACCGCGCCGAGCGTGCGCAGCCCGAGAAGGTCGAGGCGCTCCATCTTTTCGTCGTCGAGCCAGAGCTCGCGCGTGGGGAGTGGGGCGAGGAACGCTCGCGCGTCGTCGATCTTCAACAGGCGACCCGGGCGCGCGCGTGCCGCCCGAGGTCGTAAAGCGCCGCGGCGATGCGCTCTCGCAGGCCATCGGCCGCGACTGGATCCGAGCTGAGGAGGGTGGCGTGCGGGCACAGGTGCTCGGCCTGACGAACGGGAAGCCCGGGCTCGACGCTGAACGGGAGCGCTTCTTCGGAAACGGCGAGCACGTGGCCGTCCGCATCTCCGACGACGACGGGGGTCCCGTACAGGTCGCGCCGGCGCGCCAGCTCGAGGTGGCCGGCTAGACAGCAGCAGATTCGCATTCGACGTCCTGTTGCTGCTCGAGTGCGCTGAGTTGACGCCCCCTCCTTACACCGCCGCTTTCAGCGGCGCCCCCATTACGGTGGGGAGGAGCCGGGTAGAAGATCTCAAGGTCTGATTCGCCTACCGGCGCCGCCAGCTTGTTCTTGGAGCAGCGGGCGTCCACGTTCAGGCCGACGAGCTGGCCTCGCTCGTAGATCCATCCGGCGTGCCTGAAGCCAAGGCTCAGGCTCGATGCGTGTGCCAGCGCGCGGCCGGGGGCGTCGACCACGCCGACCACCACGGCGCCCGATCGGGCGGCCCCGGCTTCCATCGGCGCCAGCCAGGGCTCTGGAATCTCCCCCATTAAAAGGATGAAGCCGGCCCCCGCCCGGGCGAGCGCGGAGGCGGCCTCGCCGGCCGCCTCCGCAGAGGGAGGAGTGATGACAGTCAGAGAGCCGAGGTCGGGATCGAACGGCAGCATCGCCCACGGGTCGAACTGGCGCGCTGGGTCGATGACCACTGCGTGAGCGAACTCCTGCGTGGCCTGAGCGAGCAGCGCCAGCGCGAGCGTGAGCTTGCCGCAGGTTCCCGTTCCCGTCAGCAGCGTCAGCCGCCCGCGCGGCAGGCCGCCGATCCCGGTCAGGCGATCGAGCGGCGTTCCGCTCGGCCAGGGCAGCGGGGGCGGTAGCTCCGCCACCCGCGTGAGCGCCTGGCTTCCGAAGCGGACCCGAATCGCTTCGATCGCGTGGTCGAGAGTCTCGGTCTTGCCACCGAGTGGACGTGCTTGTACCTGCATCTCTCCCTTGCTTTGCCTCCGGGGTTTGACGCAGGGGGGCGGGATGGAGGCTGTCCATTAGGTTATCGAACAGATGTTCGAGAGTCAAGATTTTATTGCGACCGGGGCAGACGTGGCCCATGATCGCGGCCATGAAGCTCGAGCCGGGAACGCGCCTCGGGCCTTATCAGATCCTCGGCGAGCTCGGACGCGGCGGCATGGCGACCGTGTATCGCGCCTACCAGCCGGCGCTCGAGCGCGAGGTCGCGCTCAAGGTGCTGCCCGACTTTCTCGTCGAGCAACCAGGCTTCAAAGCCCGTTTCCACCGCGAGGCGGTCGCGGTCGCGCGCCTGCAGCATCCCAACATCCTTTCCGTCTTCGACCACGCCGAGCAGGACGGCGTGACGTACATCGTCAGCGAGTACGTCGAGGGCGGCACGCTCGCCGCGCGGCTCGGCGCTCCAATCCAGCTCGACTACTGCGTGCGACTGCTGCGACCCGTCGCCGACGCGCTCGACTACGCGCACAGCGAGGGCGTGGTGCATCGCGACGTGAAGCCCTCCAACATCCTCCTCGACCGCCGCGGCGTGCCGATCCTCTCCGACTTCGGCCTCGCGCGAATCGCGGAGACCGCCGAGAGCGAGAGGCTCACGCAGACCGGCGCGATGGTCGGCACGCCGACGTACATGGCCCCCGAGCAGTGCGCAGGTCATGAGGCCGGCCCGCCCGCCGACATCTACGCGCTCGGGGTAATCGCGTTCGAGATGATCACGGGCCGCGTGCCCTTCAACGCGCCAACACCGCTCGGCGTGATTGCTGCGCACCAGATGACGCCTCCGCCTTCGCCGCGGAAATTGAATCCGAGCCTGCCGGAGTCGGTCGTGCAGCCGATCCTCACGTGCCTCGCGAAGGATCCGCGCCAGCGGCAGGAGACGGCGACGGAGTTCATCGAGCAGCTCGCCATCGCCGTGGCGTCGACCGCGACGCAGTATCCGTTCACCCCGCCGCCGATTGCGTCGCAGCCACCGGCTCCGTCGGGAATGCAGCCTCCGATGACCCCGTCACCCTCGTATCCGGCGACGCCGACCTATGTCGCGCCGAGGACGCCGGCGCCGCCATCGGCTCCAGCGCCCCCGACCTACACACCGCCGCCCGCGATTCCGTATCCCGCGTACACGGCGCCTGCTCCCGCGTACACACCAGCGCCATCGATGCAGTCGCCGTATGCGCCCGCTGCATACGGCGGTCCACAAGCGCCGGTCGCCACGCCGCCGCCTGCGTACGGCGCGTACACGCCGATGCCGGCGTGGGGGACGCAGCAGCCCGCGGCGCGCAGAGGCGGGCTCGCATCATGGGTGTCCATCGTCCTGTGGGTCGGTGTCGCGTTCGGCATCGCGACGATCATCACGGCCGCCGTCATCGAAATCGGCGGCAGCGAGCTGCAGACCTCGGACCGAGTCTTCTGGCTGCTGGTCGGAATCGCGGGCGCGCTCGCGACATCGCTGTGTCTTGCGGCGGTGCTGGGTCTCGGCGCTCGCGACCGCTGGGGACCGGCGATGGCGTGGACGTCGGTCGCGGTCCTCGCCATCACTGTCATCGGCGCGCCGCTGGCCGCGGCGGTCGGATGGGGACTGTCGCAGGCGAAGGGCCAGCTCGTCGACGCGCAGCCGAGGCCAGGGTCGGGCATGCGGCTCGGCAGCGCGGGCATCGCCGCCGCGCTGACGCTTCTGATCGCCTCGTCCGCCTCCGTGTGGGGCTGGACGCACAGCGATGCCGGCGGCAGCGACTCGACGAGCAACGCCACGCCCTGTACGGTTCTGCAGCCCGGCACGCAGCTGAAACAGAGCGCCGTCGGCACTCAGTGCCCCGGTTTCTCGGCTGCCTCGACCGCTTTCCAGCTCGACTGCCGCACCATCGCCTCGCTGCCCAACTCGCTGGACCAGGGCAGCTATGACCTGAACAAGAAGGCGGACGGCGGCGGGGCGACGATCGCCGTGCGGACTGACGGCTGCCACTTCGAGTCGCCGGCGTACCAGATCGAGAGCTACTTCGAGTCGAGCAGCAAGCTCGATGCCGGGCCGCTGCTCCTGGTCGCCGACTTCGTCCCGTCCTCGACACCCGGCTACACAGGCTTCCTCTTCGGGTGTGACGGCCACTGCGTAGACGCCGACTTCGAGAGCGACAACAAGAAGGTCTACGTCTACGAGGATGGCCAGAGCCTGGTCGAATCGCAGCTCCAGCCGGTTGCGGGAGTCAACCGGATTGTGGTGGCCTACCAGGATCAGAAGGTTCGGGTGTGGCTGAACGGAACGCTGGTCACGACCCAGGGCCTGACCCGGGTGCGCCCCGCCGGCAACTACTACTGGTACCTCGTCAACCTCGACAAGTCGCAGCCGGCGGACTCTGTGCTGGTCCAGATGGCGATTTACAAACTGGCGGCCTAGCAGCTCTCAGAAACACGAGCGCCGGGGCTCCACAGAACCCCGGCGCAATCGACGACTACGAACTTAGGAATCGCTCGATGAAGAAGCTCTTACTTCTTCTTCGAGGCCTTCTTCTTGGCAGCAGGCTTCTTCGCGGCCTTCTTCTTAGCAGCCATGTTCGTGCACCTCCTTCTCAGTGATACGGACCCGAGGTTCCATGGTTTGGCGATCAGCTTCTCTTGGTGAGACGCCATCTATGACCTGTCCTGCACCTGCCTCCTCTGCAACCCCATGGGTATCGCCGCGAGACCTCAACTAATAAGACCTCACGACACTGGCGGCTGTGCGAAATGGGTTGCTGACTCGCGTCGGGTCCATTGCCTCTGTGGTGGCAATCGCGAGCAGATACTCCATCCAAACTGTCTTGATACATCGTGTGCATCGCGTTCGTCAATGGGTAGCTAAGATTTTTTTCACAAGACATGCTGGCGAAAAGTCCCAACGCGACACCATCACGACGGTCGCATCACATCAATCGACATGCATGCAGCGATGGTCGCGCGCGTCGCATAGACCACTGAGCGAGCTGATGATTTCCCGACGCGAGCGCTCGTGAGGATGCAGTTCTTCACAATCGCAAACCGCGTTTGTGGAATCGCTGTGCGTTACTCATCGACTTTTTCCACAGTGGAGGACGCGTGCAATCAGTGAGGCCCAACCTGGTTGCGCCTGCGCGCAGGGTCGTCCTGGGTCATGGAGCGTCGGGTAGCGCCGCGTCGATGAAGCCGTACGTGGTCGGTTTCAAGCGCAGAGGCATCGACGCGCTGGCCGTCGACCTGCCGAAGAGCAACGCGCAGCGCGCCATCCAGGTCTTCGTCGCGCAGTCAGGTCGCGACGTGGTCGGTGGCGGCCAGTCCTACGGAGGCCGGATGGCCAGCATGGCCGCGGTCGAGGCGGACTTCGCCGGCCTCGTCCTCTTTTCCTATCCGTTGCACCGGCCGGGATTCCCCGATCAGCTGCGAACCGACCACTTCAAACAGATCCGCTGCCCCGTCCTCTTCATGAGCGGCGACCGCGATCCGTTCGCACGCATCGACCTGCTGAAGAAGTGGGTCAAGGTGGTCCCCAACGCCAAGCTCGAGATCTTCCCGGGGCAAGGGCATGGCCTGCTCGCTGTGCTGGACCAGGCGCTGGACGTCGCCTCAGACTTCGTGAAGTCACTGCCGTGACCGCAAGCACTCACATGATCAACGCCAACGGATTGCGGTTCCGCACCCTCGTCGAGGGTCCGCCCGACGGCGACATGGTCCTGATGATGCACGGCTTCCCTGAAGGCGCCGAATCCTGGGCGCGGCAGATGCATGTGCTGGCGCACGCCGGATTCCTCGCGGTCGCGCCCGACCTTCGCGGCTATGGGCTGACGGATGCGCCGGAGGGTGTCGAGAACTACGGCATGGAGCACCTGGTCGCTGACGCGAAGGGGCTGATCGAGGCGTTCGGCCGCACGTCGGCGCACATCGCGGGGCATGACTGGGGCGCCGTGGTCGCGTGGTACTTCGCGGGCGCGTATCCGGACATGACCGCGACCCTCACGGCGCTTTCGGTCGGCCATCCTGCCGCGCTCGCCGCAGCCAGCCGCGAGGACCCAGATCAGCAGACACGCCAGACCTACATCGGGCTTTTCGTCCAGGCCGGCAAGGCGGAGAGGGTGCTGACGGACCAGGACAGCCAGAGGCTGCGGGCGATGTACCGGATCGGCCCGAATCCAGACGCGATGCCGGAGCGAGTGGTCGAAGGATTCGTACGCTCGATGACGCGGCCGGGCCGCCTGACCGCGGGTCTCAACTACTACCGCGCCAACCTGAAGACAGGCGGCGCGGCGTGGGAGCGGCTGCAGCGCATGGGCGACATAACCTCGCCGACGCAGCTCATCTGGGGCGACCAGGACCCCGCGCTCGGACGCCGGCAGGCGGAGCAAACGAGGGCCCATGTCAAGGGCCGCTTCCATCTTGAGGTGCTCGAAGGCGCCGGGCACTGGCTCCAGTTCGAACGTCCCGACGAGGTGGCCCTCGCCCTGTCGCAAGTCACAGCGATATAAGCTCTAGGGCGCGATGATCCGTCCTGAGGATCAGGATCGCAGGTCCAGTCTGCGCCGTCTTGATGACATCCTCGAAACCCTGGAGCAGATGAACCTGCACGACAGGACCGAGCTCGCCGACACTCTGGCGGAGCGGTTGATCCTTCTGGGCATCGAACGGCCTCACGCCATACCGATCCCGCAGCTCATCGAGAAGGTGTGGGGGATGCAGCAGCCCTACCTGATCACCATCGTGGTCGAGCGCCGCCGCCGCCGCCGGCGTCGCGTCGACCCCGGCGCCCCGCCCCCCGAAGCCTGAGGCGGCGATCAGCCCCACCCGGTCCGCATTCAATAAGGGCGACCTGGCCGCGCTTCGCGCGCACTGGCTGGACACATTTCTCCGCATCGGCGCGCGGGTGCGTGACGTCGTCGCGCCGCTTGCCGGCACCGACGCCGGGCGGCAGCAGCTCGGGATGGGCGCGGGCGGCGACAGAACGATGGAGCTCGACCGTGCAGCCGAGGCGGTCGTCTTCGAGGAGCTGCAGGCGGTCGCGGATCGCGGCATGCAGTTCTCTGTTTTGTCCGAGGAGGTGGGCCTGCGCTCGTTCGGCGCGCCGCTTCCGCTCGTGGTGGTGGACCCTGTCGACGGGAGCCTGAACGCCAAGCAGGGCATTCCGTTCTACAACGTGATGATGGCGCTGCTCGAGGGGCCGGCCGTCGGCGACGCGACAGTTGGATGCGTCGTCAACATCGTCAGCGGCGAGCGGTGGACCGCTATCAAGGGCCAGGGGGTCAAGCGCAACGGCCATCCGATCACGGTGATGCCCCGCGAGCGCGCGGATCGCATCCAGCTGCTCGGCCTCGAGAGCTCGACCCGCTCGCTCGGTGCCGCGGCGCGCCTCATCGAGCGCTCGAGCAAGGTGCGCATCCTCGGCGCGATGGCCCTCTCCATGGCGCACACCGCGGCGGGAGCTCTCGATGCGTTCTGCGCGCCCGTGCCGATGCGCGTGTTCGACATGACGGCGGGTCTCCTGTTCATCGGCGAGACCGGTGGCGTGGCCACCGATGTGCGCGGGCGCTCGCTCGAGTCGCTCGAGTGCACACTGCAGACGCGTACGACGCTGCTGTGCGCGCCGGACGCGCCTTCGCACGCCCTCGCCCTGCGCGCGTTCGCTGGCGACTGACGCTCGTGCAGGTGGCGCCCGAGCGGACGGTCTTCGTCATCCTCAGCTTCGAGGGCCCAGACGTGTACAGCCAGGCCGGTGGCCTAGGCGTCCGCGTCAAGGGGCTGTCGCGAACGCTCGCGCAGCTCGGCTACGAGACCCACCTGTTCTTCATCGGCGACCCCGAGCTGCCGAGCGAGGAGATGCATGAGGGCGGCCGGCTGCACTACCACCGGTGGTGCCAGTGGCTGTCGGCGTTCCACCGAGGCGGCGTGTACGACGGGGAGGAGGACAAGCTGCGCGACTGGGATCGCAGCGTCCCTTCCGCGGTGATCGACGGGATCATCGCGCCGGCGATCGAGTCGGGTCGCAATGTCGTCGTGCTCGCCGAGGAGTGGCAGACCGCCGCGACGATAAATCTTCTCAGCGACTCGCTGTACTACCGCGGGCTGCGCGACCGCGTCGTGATTTTGTGGAATGCCAACAACACGTTCGGCTTCCAGCGCATCAACTGGGGCGCGCTGGCGTTCGCGTCGACCATCACCACGGTCAGCCGGTACATGAAGTTCCGGATGTGGGAGTGGGGCCAGAACCCGATCGTCATCCCCAACGGCGTGCCGCCGTCGACCGGCGCCGATGCCGATTCCGCTGCGATTGCGGCGCTGCGCGAGGCGGCCTCAGCGGACCACCTGTGCTTCAAGATCGGCCGCTTCGACCCTGACAAGCGGTGGCTGATGGCTGTCACCGCGATGGCGTACCTGAAGCAGAGCGGCAGCCGCGTCCGCCTCCTGATCCGCGGCGGCCGCGAGCCGCATGGGGTGGAGGTCATGCTCCTCGCGCGCAGCCACGGCCTGCATGTCGCAGACGTGAAGGCCCCCGACGAGGCTGCCGGGCTCGCCCGGGTTCTGCGTTCGCACCCGCACGCGGACGTGATCAACGTGACCAGCTACATCAAGGACGACCTGCTCGAGCTCGTGTACGTCGCGTGCGACGCGGTGCTCGCGAACTCCGGCCGCGAGCCGTTCGGATTGGTTGGCCTCGAGGTGATGGCGGCCGGCGGCCTCGCGATGGTGGGTTCGACCGGCGAGGACTACGCGGACCCGTTCCGCAACGCGCTGGTGCTCGAGACGGAGGATCCCGTCGAGGTCGTGACTCTCCTGCGTTTGCTCAAGGAGAAGCCCGACCTCGCGGCCTCGATTCGCAAGCGCGGGCTCGCGACGGCGCGTGATTATTCATGGGAGAAGGTCATCGACCAGCTGCTTCTTCGCATCGACCTCGCAGCCGCACAGCAGGCTGTTCGTCAGGAGGGCGCCGACGTTCCGCCGCCGCCGGCGAAAGGCACGCGGCGAAAGTCCGTGACGCCTCGGAAAGCTGCGCCCTCACCGAAATCAATAACCTAGGAAGTCGATGAAGCCCCTCAACGTCGCATTCGTCTGGCACATGCACCAGCCCTACTACAAGGACGACCTCACCAGCACCTACCTGCTGCCATGGGTGCGGCTGCGCTGCGCCAAGGACTACCTCAAGATGCCAGCGCTTCTAGACGGGTACCCCAAGGTGCGTGCCACGTTCAACCTCGTGCCCTCGCT